>JAVFAQ010000090.1:0-10263 GCA_034002325.1 Flavobacteriales bacterium
CTTCCAAAGCATGGGCTTCTACTACACGCTGTTCGTGGCCTTCCTGCCGGCGGTGGTGCTGGGCGTGCTGCTGAGCGACCTGATCAACGCCCTGCTGGAGAACGTGCTGGTGGTGGGCGTCATGCTGTTCCTCGGCGGCATCGTGTTCCTGTTCATCGACCGCTGGGCGCCCGGCGGCGACAAGGGCGCGGCCACGCCCATCACCTACCGCAAGGCCTTCACCATCGGCCTGTGGCAATGCCTGGCCATGGTGCCCGGGGTGTCGCGCTCGGCGGCCACCATCATCGGGGGCATGACCCAGGGGCTCGACCGCACACGCGCCGCGGAGTTCAGCTTCTTCCTGGCGGTGCCCACCATGTTCGGCGCCATGTCCAAGAGCATCTTCGACTATGTGCGCGATGGCGGCGCGGTCACCACCCAGCACGTGCAGCTCTTCGCCGTGGGCAACATCGTGGCCTTCGTGGTGGCCATCATCGCCATCAAGGGCTTCATCGCCTACCTCGGCAAGCACGGCTTCAAGGCCTTCGGCTGGTACCGGATCATGGTGGGCGGCGCCATCATGGTGCTCTACGCGGCGGGGGTGTCCATGCAGGTGATGTGAGGACGAGAAGATCGGGGAGCCGCGCTACCTTGGCCCTTGGTGGAGCGGCTTGGGCAGACACCGCCCGACAATGATGGAACAGCAAGGATGATGGACCGATCGAAGCATGTGATCATCAACGGCGACAGCCGCCAGATGAGCGAACTCAAGGACGAGAGCGTCCACCTGGTGGTCACTTCCCCACCCTATTGGCAGTTGAAGGATTACGGCACGAAGGCCCAGACCGGCTTCCACGATGACTACGAGACCTACATCAACCACCTGAACCTCACTTGGCAGGAGTGCTTCCGGGTGCTGCACAAGGGCTGCCGCATGTGCGTCAACATCGGGGACCAGTTCGCCCGCGCCACATACTACGGGCGGTACAAGATCATCCCCATCCACACGGAGATCATCAAGTTCTGCGAGGTGGCCGGCTTCGATTTCATGGGGCAGATCATCTGGCAGAAGGCCACGACGATGAACACCTCGGGCGGGGCGAGCATCATGGGCAGCTTCCCGCATCCGAGGAACGGCATCGTGAAGCTGGATTTCGAGTACATCCTCCTGTTCAAGAAACAGGGAGCCGCGCCCAAACCCACTGCGGAACAGAAGGAGGGCTCCGCGATGACCTCTGAGGAGTGGAACACCTTCTTCAACGGGCATTGGTACTTCCCGGGGGCGAAGCAGGACAAGCACTTGGCAATGTTCCCGGAAGAACTGCCGCATCGCCTGATCCGGATGTTCTCCTTTCCGGGGGAAACGGTACTGGACCCCTTCATGGGAAGCGGAACGACCGCATTGGCGGCGCGGAAGCTGAACAGGGATTCCATCGGCTATGAGATCAACCCCGCGTTCATCCCGATCATCAGGGAGCGTATCGGAACGGACGATGCCTTCACACAGGTGGAAACCGAGGTCATCAAACAGCCGGAGATCACCCCCGACCTTGAAACGCGGATCAGGGCGTTGCCCTACCAGTTCGTGGACACGCATAAATTGGACAAGAAGATCGACGTGAAGAAGATCCAGTACGGCTCCAAGATCGACGCCAGCAGCACGGGGAAAAGGGAGGAATACTTTTCCGTGAAGGAGGTAATCAGCCCTGAACTGCTCAGGCTGAACAACGACCTGACGATCCGGTTGATCGGTATCCAGCAGAACCCGACCGTGAACGGAGAGGCCACCGAGTACCTGATCAACAAGGTGCGTGGCAAGAAGGTGTTCCTGAAGTACGATGAGATCAAGCACGACAAGGACAACAATATGATGGCGTACCTGTATCTGGAGAACAAGACGTTCATCAATGCCCACCTGCTGAAAGAGGAGCTGGCGTGGGTGGACAACTCCATCGACTTCAGGTACAAGAGCAAGTTCAATGCGCTTGTGAATGGCTAAGAGGGGAGCGAATAAGTATTCCCTCGAGTTCGGGAAAAAGGAGAAAGTCCTGAACTACGCCACGCAGACCTATCAACTGTCGCGACCGAACAAGGTGGGGGCGGTCATGGCCTTGATCCGCGAGTGTCAGCCCGGTACGATCGAGGAATGGGAGCGGTGGTACTTCGAGAACGCCCATACAGCGGGTAAGAACAGCTTCAGGATCACCCGCGCCAGCTTGCAGGAACTCGGCGAGCGGCTTTACGAGAAGATCACCGAAGTGGTCATTCCTGAGTGGCAGGAAGCGTTCAACTCGCTGACCAAGGAGGATTGCTGCCATTACATCCACAACCTGACGATCAACCGGACATACGATGGATATCTGAGGGAAAAGTCCGTGGTGAACGACGGTCTGTCCAAGTTGTTCCCGGATGTGCGCTTCGAGGAGAGCCCGCCCGAACTGGACCATGCGGGCGACATCGACTATCTCGGCCATGTGACCGGCGGCAAAGCGTTCGGGATACAGATAAAGCCGGTCACGGCCCGGTCCAACTTCGGCAACTACTCGCCATCGGAACGGATGAAGGCGAGCTTCGCGGACTTCACGCAGGACTTCGGCGGGAAGGTGTTCATCATTTTCAGCCTGGACGGGGAGATCGCCAATGAGGAGGTGATCCAACGGATCAAGAACGAAATTGAGCGGTTGAGGCGATAGGCTTCATGCCGCACGCATACATGGGATCGACCCCGTTGGAATTCTCCTTCACCCCCGACACCGGCGGCCTGCTCCTCGTGGACAAACCCCTGACCTGGACCAGCTTCGACGTGGTGGGCAAGTTGCGCGGGGCCATGCGGATCGCCGCCGGGCGCCGGATCAAGGTGGGCCACGCCGGTACGCTCGATCCCCTGGCCACCGGCCTGCTGATACTGGCCTACGGCCCCATGACCAAGCAGCTGCCGCACATCACCGGGCAGGAGAAGGGCTACACCGGCACCATCACCCTGGGCAGCACCACCCCCAGCTACGACCTGGAGACGGACCCCGTGCCCGGCGGGCCGTGGGCGCACCTCACCGAGGCGGACATCCGCGCGGCCTTCGCCCGCTTCCACGGCGAGGTGATGCAGCGCCCGCCCGCCCACAGCGCCAAGCGGTTCCAAGGCGAGCGCGCCTACTTCCTGGCCCGTGACAGCGAACGGGCGCACTTGGTGGAGATGCCCGAAGTGAAGGTGTTCATCAGCAGGCTGGAGGTGACGGCCTACCGCAGCGATGCGGAGCGGGGCGCCGAGGTGGACTTCGCCGTGGACGTGAGCAAGGGCACTTACATCCGCTCGCTGGCGCACGACATCGGCCAGGCGCTGGGCTGTGGCGCGCACCTGAGCGCGTTGCGGCGCACGCGGATCGGCGCGTTCCGGGTGGAGGACGCGCGGACTCCGGCGGAGTGGTCGGCGGCGATCGCGCCGCAGTGATCGCGGCCCGGGTGCCCCCGCCATTGCACGGCGGGCCGTATCTATGCGGGCACATCGCCGCACAAGCGGTGGTCCCGACGGCCCATGTCCCTTTCGCGCAGCACGGTCCTGCTCCTGGTGGCCGCCGCCGCGTTGCTGGCCAGCTTCGCGATCGACCTGCACCTCACCCGCCACTATGCCGGGGTGGACCTGCGCGACAAGGTGGTGGGCAGCCGCAGCCTGCTCGCGGGGCGTTCCCTCTACTTCGACCCTTGGCGCCCCGGCGAAGCGGAGGAGCTGGCGGACCCGATGCTGCCCCTGGGCACCACGTTGACGCGCTACACCGGCACGCCCTTCCAGGCCCTGCTCATGGCGCCCCTGGCGAAGATGCCCTTCGGCACTGCGCGCCTGGCCTGGTTGATCGCCCAGTACGCCCTGCTGCTGCTCGCCCTGTGGACCACGGCCCGCGCGTTCGGCCCGCACGGCCCGCAGCAGGTGGCGGTGCTGGCCGGGGTGCTCATGCTCTTCCTCGCCGCGCGATCGTGGCACCTGCACGTGGAACGCGGCCAGGTGTACGTGATCGCCGCCGCGATGATCGCCGGCCTGTTCGCCGCGGTGGCCGCCCGGCGCGAACCGGCCGTCGGGGTGCTGGTGGCCGCACTGGTGCTGCTGAAGCCCACCTACGCCGTGATCGCCGCGCCGCTGCTGCTGGTGGCCACCCCGCGCGTTTGGCTGGGCGGCGGCGGCTTCCTGCTGGGCACGGCCGGCGTGTTCGCCCTGCTGCCCGGCGGCCTGCGCGCCTGGGCCGAGTACCGCACCGCCATGCAGGCATGGAGCGGCTTCATCGGCCGGGGCGAGCCACCGGTGACCGAGGCGGTGCAGGGCGCATACCCCGCCACCATCGAAGGGATCACCGGGCTGGACGGGCACCACCCCATGGAGTTCGAGGACGGCTCGGTCACATCGATCCTTTACGCCTTCGGCGTGGAACTGCCGGCCTGGGCGCCCTGGGCCCTGTTCGCCGCGATGGCCCTCGCCGTGGTGCTCATCGCGGGCCGCCGCCTGCGCCGCCTGCCCGCCACCGACCTGCTGCTGCTGGGCTTCTGCGGGTGGACCGTGCTGATGTGGCTGCTGCCGGTGCCGCGCTTCGATTACCAAGTGGTGCACTGGGCGGCGCCGCTCGCCGTGCTGCTGCTCACCCACCGGCGGCGCCCCTTCGCCTGGGACCTGCTGGCGACCATCGCCGCCGCGCTCTTGCTCGGCGCCTGGCCCATGCTGCCGGTGAACGTGCTGCTGGCCGAGGCCATCATGGTGGCGCTGGTGGCCGTGGTGCTGTGGCGACGCATGGCGCAGGACCCCGTGGCCCCGGACGGGGTCAGAGCACCAGTTCGGTGAAGAGCCGCTCCACCGTGCCTTCCAGATCGTTCGTGAGGCCGGGGTGCGGCCGCGAGGTCTGGATGGCCGAGCTGCGCACCGCCGTGAGCCACCGGAAGCGCGATGCCGCGTCGTAGGCCGCGATGGGTCCGCCTTCGGGCCGGCCGGCCGCGATCCGCTCGAAGGCCAGGAGGTTGGCCCGCACCTGCGCCATGTCCAGCACGTCGTGCCACGGGGCCAGCCGCTGCTCGTCCAGCCGCACGCGCACATGCAGCGCGTTCGCCGGTTGGCACAGCACGATCACGCCCACGTTGATGAACTCCTCGCGCTGCAGCACGGGCACCACGCGGATCACCGCGTACTCATACAAGAGCCTGTCGGGCATGGTCGGCTTCCCGGGTGAAGGTATCGGCATGGCGCAAGCGGCGCAGCAGGAACTCCAGGTACACGGCCCGCAGTTCGTCGGGGCCTTCGTCGGTGCCCTCCCACCGCAACCACGTGTCGGGCACCAGGCCCACGATCGCTTCGAGCTTGGTCGGGCCGATCAATTGCCGGGCGCGGGCATTGGCCGCCTCCAACCCGGTGGCCAGCGGCAGCAGCACGTGGTCCTTGATCGGGTCGAAGGGCCCGGTGGCGTGGCGCTCCCAGTTCACCCAACCGTGGTGGAAGTACAGGCACGAGCCGTGGTCGATGAGCCACAGTTCGCGCTGCCACAGCAGCAGGTTGGGGTTCTTCACCGTGCGGTCGATGTTGGTGAGCAGGGCATCGCACCACACCACCATCGAGGCCAGTTCGGCGGGCACGGTGTTCACGGCGGCATCGTAGTTGACCGCCCCGGCCAGGAAGTGCAGCCCGATGTTCAGCCCGTGGCTCTTGCGCAGCAGCTCCTGCACCTCCTCGTCGGGCTCGGTGCGCCCGAAGCGCTCGTCCAGCCCGATGAACACCAGTTCGGGCACGCGCAGCCCCAGCGCGCGGGCCACCTCGCCGCCGATCAGCTCGGCCACCAGCGAGCGCGGGCCATGGCCCTGGCCGCGGAACTTCAGCACGTACTTCAGGTCGTCATCGGCCTCCACCAACGCCGGCAGCGAGCCGCCTTCGCGCAGCGGGGCGATGTACCGCGTGACCTGCACGGTGCGGATCGGGTGCCCGGTGTCCATGGCCGCCAAGATATCGGCCGGACGGCAGCGGAAGACATGAGCAATAATTAGTCGAATGCCTAAATTTATGGATCCATGTGAGCCGAGCTATATTTGCCGCCCGATGCTGTTCCAGAACCCGTTCCGCCCCGGTGCCGGCCACCCACCGCCCTACCTCGCCGGGCGGGAGGTCGAGCGGTTGGAATTCAGCAAGTTGTTGCGCCAGCCGGTGATCATGACCAACCTGGTGCTCACCGGATTGCGCGGGGTGGGCAAGACGGTGCTGCTGGAGGGTGCCTTGAAGCCCGCCGCCCGGAATGCGGGATGGCTGTGGACGGGCAATGAACTTTCCGAGACCATCAACCTGTCCGAGGAAAAGCTGGCCCAACGGTTGATCGCGGACCTCTCGCTGCTCACCAGCCAGTTCGAGATCGACCGGCAAGTGGTACAGGGCATCGGTTTCGCCCCGCATCGCGAAGAGCATCGGGTCACCTTCGACCATGGGCTCATGGAGCGCCTGTACAAGTCCACGCCGGGCTTGGTCTCGGACAAGCTCAAGGTCGTGTTGGAAACGGCTTGGAAGGTGGTGGGCCCCAGCGGCCCCAAGGGCATTGTGCTGGCCTACGACGAGGCCCAGAACCTGGCGGACCGGGCCGACAAGGACCAGTACCCCTTGTCCACGTTGCTGGACGTGTTCCAGTCGTTGCAGCGGCGCGGGCTGCCCATCATGCTGGTGCTCACCGGCCTGCCTACGTTGTTCCCGAAGCTGGTGGAGGCGCGCACCTTCGCCGAGCGCATGTTCAAGGTGATGGTGCTTGACCGGCTCAATGATCACGACCGACGAGAGGCGATCGAACGGCCCATTGCCCACCAACGGTCGCCGGTCGGCTTCACCAAGGCGGCCGTTGATGAGATCGCCCTGCGCTCTGGCGGCTACCCCTACTTCATCCAGTACATCGGCTATGAACTCTTCGATGCCTACCTGGGCCTGCACGAGGGCTTGCCCGATCCCGGGGTGACCGTGGCCCACATCGTACGCAAGCTGGACACCGACTTCTTCTCCGGCCGGTGGAACAAGGTGACCGATCGCCAGCGCGAACTGCTCTCCATCATCGCCTCGCTCACCGGGGCCGATGAGGAGTTCACCGTGCAGGAGATCACCGAAACATCCCGCCATCACGGCGGCAAACCATTCAGTGCCAGCCACGTGAGCCAGATGCTCAGTACGCTCATAGACAACGGGCTCGTGTTCAAGAACCGGCACGGCAAATACTCCTTCGCGGTGCCGATGATGGCTGATTTCATCAGACGCCAGGTCGAAGAGGACCTCTGACCCATGCGCGACCACAACGACAAGCGTTTCCCCCAGTACGATGAACTCGACCTGCCCAAGCTGGCCGGGGAGGTCCTGAAGCAATGGGAGGCCGAGGACACCTTCGGCCAAAGCCTGGAACTGCGCAGGCACGGCGAACCCTTCGTGTTCTACGAAGGCCCCCCCAGCGCCAACGGCCTGCCCGGCATCCATCACGTGATGGCCCGCACCATCAAGGACATCTTCTGCCGGTTCCGAACGCAGCAGGGCATGCGCGTGGACCGCAAGGCCGGTTGGGACACCCACGGCCTGCCCGTGGAGCTGGGCGTGGAGAAGGAGCTCGGCATCACCAAGGAGGACATCGGCAAGAAGATCACGATCGAGGCGTACAACGCCGCGTGCAAAAAAGCCGTGATGCGCTACACCGACGTGTGGAACGACCTCACCCGCCGCATCGGCTTCTGGCTCGATCTGGACAAGCCCTACGTCACCTACCACACGAAGTACATCGAGAGCGTGTGGCACCTGCTGAAGCAGCTCCACGACCAGGACCTGCTCTACAAGGGATACACCATCCAGCCCTACTCGCCCGCGGCCGGCACCGGGCTTTCATCACACGAACTGAACCAGCCCGGCACCTACAAGGAGGTGAAGGACACCAGCATGGTGGCGATGTTCAAGGTGGTACGGGACGAAAAGAGCGGGTTCCTCTTCGAGGACGCGTTCGGCGATGTCCTCATCCTGGCATGGACCACCACGCCGTGGACCCTGCCCAGCAACACCGCCCTCACCGTGGGCCCGAAGCTGGAGTACGTGCGGGTGAAGACCTTCAATCCGTACACCCACGCGCCGCAGACCGTGGTGCTGGCCAAGGCCCGCCTGAGCGCCTACTTCAACGAGAAGAACAAGGATGCCTCGTTCGATGATCACAAGAAGGACGGCAAGCACATCCCGTGGAGCATCATCGACGAGTTCCACGGCCACCAGCTCGAAGGCATCCGCTACGAGCAGCTGTTGCCATACGCGCAGCCCTCGGATGGCGATGCCTTCAAGGTGATCACCGGCGATTTCGTCACCACCGAGGACGGCACCGGCGTGGTACACACCGCACCGAGCTTCGGCGCGGATGACCAGCGCGTGGCGAAGCAGCACGGCATCGGTTCGCTCACCCTGGTGGACCTGCGTGGCCGCTTCAAGCCCGAGGTGACCGACTTCGCCGGCGAGTACGTGAAGGCCGAGTACCACACCGCCGAGGAACTCGCCGCCGAAGCGAAGAAGCAGGGCCGTGACAAATACCTCGGCGTGGACGAGCGCATCGCCATCAAGCTCAAGGCCGAGGGCCGCGCCTTCAAGGTGGAGAAGTACACGCACAACTACCCGCACTGCTGGCGCACCGACAAGCCCGTGCTCTACTACCCGCTGGACAGCTGGTTCGTGCGCGTCACCGCGAAGAAGGACCGGCTCATCGAACTGAACAAGACCATCAACTGGAAGCCCGCGAGCACCGGCACCGGCCGCTTCGGCAACTGGCTGGAGAACCTGCAGGACTGGAACCTGAGCCGCAGCCGCTACTGGGGCGTCCCGCTCCCGATCTGGCGCACGGAAGACGGCTCCGAGACGATCTGCATCGGCTCATTGAAGCAGTTGAAGGAAGAGATCGCACGCGCGGTCAAGGCGGGCATCATGCCCGCCGATCCGTACAGCGCGTTCGATCCGTCCGACATGAGCGATGCCAACTACGACACGGTGGACCTGCATCGTCCGTACGTGGACGACATCGTGCTCGTATCACCCGGCGGCAAGCCCATGCGCCGGGAGGCCGACCTGATCGACGTGTGGTTCGACAGCGGCGCCATGCCCTACGCCCAGTGGCATCACCCCTTCGAGAACGAGGCCACCTTCAAGGAGAAATTCCCGGCGGCGTTCATCGCAGAAGGCGTGGACCAGACGCGCGGCTGGTTCTACACGCTGCACGCCATCGCCACGCTGACGCAGGACAGCGTGGCCTACAAGACCGTGGTGAGCAATGGCCTGGTGCTGGACAAGCACGGCCAGAAGATGAGCAAACGCCTGGGCAACGCCGTGGACCCCTTCAAGACGCTCGACCGGTACGGTGCCGATGCCGTGCGCTGGTACATGATCAGCAACGCTTCGCCCTGGGACAACCTGAAGTTCGACACCGAAGGCATCACCGAAGTGCAGCGCAAGTTCTTCCGCGCCCTCTTCAACAGCTACGGTTTCTTCGCCCTGTACGCGAACATCGATGGCTTCGAGGGCACGGGTGAAGCAACGCCGACGGAGAGCGACCGCTGGGTCCTCTCGCGCCTCAACAGCCTGATCAAGCAGACCGGTGCGAACTATGCGGATTACGAACCCACCATCGCCGCACGCGCGATCCAGGACTTCGTGGTGGAGGACCTGAGCAACTGGTACGTGCGCCTGAACCGCCGGCGCTTCTGGAAGGGCGAAATGGGCGCCGACAAGAACGCGGCGTTCCGCACCCTGCACCGCTGCCTGGAAGTGGTGGCCATGCTCAGCGCTCCGATCGCGCCCTTCTTCAGCGACCGGCTCTACCGCGACCTCACGGGCAGAAGCGTTCACTTGAGCGATTGGCCGCAGTACGACCAGGAGGCCATCGACCTCGAACTTGAACAACGGACGACCCTTGCGCAGGAACTTACTTCGCTCGTGCTGAGCATTCGCAAGAAGGAGGGCCACCGCGTGCGCCAGCCGCTTCGGAAAATGATGGTGCCCGTGACCGATGCCGCCATGCGCCCGCGCCTGCTCGCGATCCGTGACCTCGTATTGAACGAAGTGAACGTGAAGGAGCTTGTGCTGCTCGATGCCGACGAGAGCAAGCTCACCAAGAAGATCAAGCCCGATTTCAAGAAACTCGGTGCGCGCATGGGCAAGTTGATGAAGCAGGTCGCGGCCACGGTGAACGCGTTCTCGCAGGCGCAGATCGCTGAACTCGAGGCGAACGGCCACATGAGACTGGAGATCGAAGGGCGGGAGGTGGAGCTGCTGCGCGACGACGT
>JAVFAQ010000091.1:0-10228 GCA_034002325.1 Flavobacteriales bacterium
CCTATGGACATGCCGAGGGTCGCGTACAACATCGCTTCCCTTTCGCCCGGCCTATACCACTATCAGGTACGAGGTCCATCTGGTGTCATCGGCAACGGTAAGCTCACGGTCGTACGTTGATCGCACCCAAAACCATGAAGCGCCGCATGAACCCCACAAGGGCCGTTCATGCGGCGCTTGTCTTTGTGTTGGCAACACTGTTCACTACGGTCCGTGCTCAACAGGGATTGAACAACCTGTGGATGGGTGGTACCAATAGTGAGGCTCCTATGCCGTTTGGAGGGACAGACTTGGATTTTTACTCCGGCAGCGTGGTGCTCTCATACGTGAATCGAGACATTGATTTCCGTCGTACATCAGCCAACATTACCGATGCCGAAGGCAATCTGCTCTTCAGTACCAATGGAGCATATATCGCAAATGCCACCGGCGATACGATGTTGAATGGCACCGGGCTCAACCCGAGCAACTACACTTCGCTGTTCCCAGAAGGACTCTATATCTCCCAAGCCTGCCTGATCCTGGCCAAGCCGGATGCACCGGATATCTATTACCTCTTTCATGGTACAATTGACGATCAGGCTATATCCGTTGCACAATACCTGTACCTGACCACCATTGACATGAACTTGGATGGCGGTTGGGGTGGTGTCGTCACCAAGAACCACGTACTGATCAGTGATGTGCTCAACGAAGGAAGGATCACGGCCATACGGCACGCCAACGGCCGTGATTGGTGGGTGTTCTGCCACAAGGCGTATACCAATACATTCTACCGGCTGATCGTCACCCCCGATGGTGTGAGCCTTGATGGTACGCAATCCATCGGCATAGTTCGGCCACCTGATCACGGCCAGGCCTGCTTCTCACCGGATGGCACCCGGTTCGCCTACTACTGGGGTGATGGGGAGGATTTGGAAATCTTCGATTTCGATCGGTGTACTGGCCTGTTCTCCAACCCGGTGCATATCCTGATAGATGACTACGACCAGATGGGGGGCGTGGCCTTCTCTCCCAATAGCCGCTACCTCTATGTATCGTCCGTGGAGGATGTGTACCAGTACGATACCGAGGCTCCGGACATCGAGGCATCCATGGTCCACATCGCCCATTGGGATGGATTCTATTCGCCGGGGCCGCCCTTTGCCACGCTCTTCGACATCGCTCAACTGGCGCCCGATGGCAAGGTTTACATCGCTACGGGGAACTCGACCTTACATCTACACGTGATCCACGATCCCGATGAACCTGGGATGGCCTGCAACATGGTGCAACACGACCTTGAATTGCCCACGTACTATTCCAACTCCCTCCCCAACCATCCCAATTACCACCTGGGGCCTGTGGTGGGCAGCGTATGCGACAGTTTGGCCCTCACCGCAAGCTCCACCCTTACCCCCGGAGAGGGGCCGGGGGTGAGGGTGTATCCCAACCCCAGCAACGGGCAGTTCAACTTGAGCTATCCGGTGCAACCCGAGGCGGGCATGCTGGAGGTGCTGGACGTACGGGGCCGGGTGGTGTACCAAAGCCGGTTGGCGGCATGGAGCCAGGTGCATAGGGTGGCTTTGGGGGGCGAGGCGGCGGGGATGTACCAGTGCCGGGTATCTTGGGGAACGAAACAGGCCACCATACGCCTAATTCTGGAGCCATGAGACGAACCATCGTGCTGTTGATCGCAGCCGCCGCCATGCAACTGGCGGCCACCACCAAGGCGCTCTCCGCCGACAACGTGAAGGCCGCGAACGCGGGCATCGCCACCTCGGAGTTGATCGAGGCCAACGAGAAAACGGTGAACGACATCTACCTCGCCACTGTGGGCAAGGATGTGGATGTGTTCACGACCGCGCAAGCCTCCGAGCTATTCGACATCGCCAGCCAGTGCCCCATGGTGGGCGGCAACGCGGTGTTCAAAGCCCGCTCGCTCTACTGGCTCATTGATGACAGCTACGATTTCGACGATCAGTTGCTCTGCCTGCCGCATGGCATCATTGTGAAGAGCATGGCGACAGCCGAGCCCAACGCGTTGACCGTGGTGCCCAACCCCGCCAGTGATGAGGCCACCCTGGTCCTGACCAAGCAACTGGATGAGCCGGGCGTGTTCGTGGTGTTCGACGCCATCGGCGCCGAGGTGATGCGGTACAGCATTCCGATCGAAACGCCGCGCTTTGATTTCAGCACGGCCTCGCTCGCGCCAGCGCTCTACCACTATCAGGTGCGCGGCCCTGCTGGCGTACTGGGCAACGGGAAACTGACGATCGTACGCTAACCCATTTCGTACCATGCAGCGCCGCACCAACCTCGCAAGGGCCGTTCGTGCGGCGCTTGTTCTTCAGTTCTGGAATCCCTTCATCGGAGTGCATGCCCAAGGACTCAACAACTTGTGGACAGGGGGATATGCCAGTTGGGCCGGATTGCCTTATGGTGGTATCGATATCGACTTCCAGGGCAATAACGCCGCGATTTCATATGTCGTTCGCGAGATGGATTACATGACAACGGTGGCTAACATCACATCCACGGCAGGACCATTGCTTTTCAGCACGAATGGCATTCGTGTTGCGGATGCTTCGGGAGCCACCATGTACAATGGCGGCGGGCTGAATCCGGGTGATTACGCTGATAGCTGTCCGTATGGGTTGTTCATCCCGCAAGGCGCGTTGATCCTTCCCTATCCGGAGGATCCCAGCATCTACTTGCTCTTTCACACCACCGTGGATGACTTTGCCACAGCCACGGCCAGCCAACTCTATTTGACCACGATCGATATGAGCCTGAATGACGGGATAGGAGGCGTAGTGAGCAAGAACCAGCCGATCCTTGTGGACGACTTGAACGTGGGTCGGCTAGCAGCCGTGCGCCATGCCAATGGCCGCGACTGGTGGGTGTTCTGTCATAAGATTGATACGGACATCCATTATCGGCTGCTGGTCACCCCGGCTGGTGTTGCCATCGATGGCTCCCAAGCCATAGGCATCGTGCGTTCTTCCGAGGCTGGGCAAGCCTGCTTCTCCCCGGATGGCAGCCGGTTCGCCTACTATTGGGGCGAAGACGCCGATCTGGACATATTCCGGTTCGATCGCTGCACGGGCCTGTTCTTCGACCCCATCTACGTGCCGGTAGACGACGAACTCGTGGGCGGCGTGTCGTTCTCGCCCAGCGGGCGCTACGCCTATGTTTCCTCTACACTGGATGTCTATCAGGTGGACACGGAGGCGCCCGACGTTCCGTCCTCCATCGTGCATATTGCCCATTGGGACAGTACGTATTCGCCATCCCCCCCCTTGGCCACCTACTTCTCCATCTCCCAACTGGCGCCTGATGGGAAGATTTACATCGGCACGGGCAACGGCACCCTGCACCTTCACGTGATTCACGCTCCTGATTCTGCAGGACTGGCCTGCGACCTGGAACAACATGGGCTTGAGTTGCCAGCCTTCAACGCGGATGCTCTCCCCAACCACCCCAACTACCACCTGGGGCCTGTGGTGGGCAGCGTATGCGATAGCTTGGATCTGGGTACCGGCATGGCAGCGCAACAAGTGCAATTGGGGGCACAGGCATATCCCAACCCCAGCAACGGGCAGTTCAACTTGAGTTATCCGGTGCAACCGGAAGCTGGTACGTTGGAGGTGTTGGATATGCAGGGCCGCGTGGTGTACCAAAGCCGATTGGCAGCCTGGAGCCAGGTGCATGCGGTAGGGTTGGAGGGGAAAGCGGAGGGCATGTACCACTGCCGCTTAACTTGGGGAGCACGGTCGGCTTCCACACGCATCATCATCACCGAGCCATGAGCATCCGCACATTCTTCCTTGTCCTTGCGTTGTTCCCGGCTGCGGTTTCAGCGCAAACGGGGGCTTCCGATCCTGTCCCCAAGCCCATCAACGCCGCCACCCGCGCCGTACTGCTGGCCAACAAGCCCGAGCGCTTCACTGAGGTGCAATGGCTGGATATGATGGAGAAGCCGGTGAACCGGAGCCTCTATCCGTTGCACATTACGCAGGCGGCACTTGCTACGCTCGATGTCCAGCAACTGGACCTGCGGTTCCGGTACGTGCCGGCGGAGCGGTGATCGTGCCACCAATGGCCCCACCAACCGTCCTCACCGCATCACCTGGATATGCCCCAGGCGTTCCTGCTCCATGCCCAGGCCGCCCGCCGGCGACTCCATGAACTTGTAGCGCAGCTTCCACATGTAGATGTCCTCCTTCACCGGCTCGCCGCGGAAGGTGCCGTCCCAGCCCATGCGGGGGTCGTTGCTCTCGAAGATCACCCCGCCCCACCGGTCGAAGATCAGCAGCTGCATGGAGGCGATGTTCTTGCCCACGGGGATGAACACATCGTTGAGCCCATCACCGTTCGGGGTGAAGGTGTTGGGCACATAGATGGCCGAGGGGCAGTACTCGCTCACGAGCACACTGTCGCGCGCCGCGCAGTCGAAGATGTTCGTCACGTCCACGTAGTACCAGCCGTACGCACCGGCCAGGATCACCTGGGAGGCGGCACCGGTGCTCCACACGTAGCCCGATCCGGGGTTGCCCGCGTCCAGGCGCACGTGGCGCGGGTCCTCGTCCAGGCAGGCGAACACCTGGTGCAGCGCCATGCGTACGGGCGATGGGTTGAACCCCACGTGGATGGAATCGCTGCGCTCGCAATGGCCGTTGTCCACCGTCACGGAATACAGGCCGCCTTGTTGCACCATGATGGCCGCACCGGTGGCGCCCGTGTTCCAGTTGTATGCGGAGCCGGGGTTGCCCGCGTGCAGCACCAAGGTCTCCCCTTCGCACAGCACGGTATCGGACCCCAGGGCCACCACGGGTAGCGGCACCAATTGCACGGTGGCCGCATGCGTGGCGGAGCAGCCGTTGTCCAGGGTCACCGTCACGCTGTACGGGCCGCTGGTGGTGGCCTGCATCGTTTGCGCCGAAGATCCGTTGCCCCAGAGGTAGGTGGCACCGCTGTTGCCCGCATCGAGCACCACGGTCTCGGTGATGCACGTGGTGATATCGGCGAGGTTGTCCACCGGGCCGGGCAGCACCTCCACATGGATCGTGTCGCTGGCGCTGCATGCGGCGTTGCTCACCGTCACGCTGTACGTGCCGGTCGCGTTCACGGTGATGGTCGGTGTGGTGTGACCGGTGTTCCACTGATGGTCCGGTCCCGCGTTGCCCGCGTCCAGTACCATCGACCCGCCTTGGCAGAACATGGTATCGGCCCCCAGCTGCACCTGCACGTCCGGCGCGATGGTCACCTCGGCACTGAAGGTGCCGCTGCACCCTTGCGGCGTGGTCACCGTCACGGTGTACGTGCCGGTAGTGCCGGCCACGATGGAGGGCGTGGTCTCATCGGTGTTCCACAAGTAGGTATTGCCCGCGGCACCGGCGTTGAGCGTGGGCGGCTCGGTGATGCAGGCGGTCACATCGTCCAGCAGGTCGGGCGGCAGCGCGTGGAAGGCCACGTGGATGGCATCGGTGGCGGTGCATCCATGTGTGTTGGTCACGGTCACGCTGTACGTGCCCGTGTTCTGCACGGTGATCTGCGGGGTCTGCGCGTTGGTGCTCCAGAGGAAACTGCTGCCTGTATTGCCGGCGTCCAACACCTGGTCAGTGGCGCCACAGAGGGCCAGGTCCGGCCCCAGGTCCACCACCGGCAGGGCGTGCAGCACCACATCGAAGGTGGCATGGCCCTCACAGCCGTCGGCATCGGTGATGGTCACGGTGAACACGCCACTTTCCGTCGCGGTGATCTGCGGCCCGGTGGCGCCGGTGTTCCACACGTAGGCCGCACCGGCCACGGGGGCCTGCAGCACGGGCGGCTCATCGGCACAGGCCGCCACCGTCTGCGGGGCGGGCATCCCGGCGAAGGCCTCGGTGAGCGTGACCGTGTCGCTCACGGCGCAACCGTTCGGGTCGGTGACGGTCACGGTCCAGGTGCCGCCCGCGCCGCCGATGATGGTGGGCGACTGGATGCTTCCCGAGTTCAGGTCGACCGCCGGCTGCCATTGATAAGTGGCCCCGGGCACGTTGTGCGCCACATGCAACTGGTGGCCCACGGCAGCACAGACGGTGAGGTCAGGCCCGGCGTCGGCGGTGTAGCCCGTGTTCACCACGATGGTGATGCCGACGGTGAGGGCGCATGCGGAGCCGGGCTCCTGGACGGTGCAGGTGTACGTGGTGGTCTGCGCCGGCGTGGCCGTGGGCGTGGCGCTGGCGGGATCGTCCAGCCCCGGGCCGGTCCACGTGTAGATGAGGCCCGCGCCGCCCTGCCCCACCGCCGAGAGCGTTACGCTCTGGCCCTGGCAAATGGTGTCGTTGGTGGTGCCGAGCTGCAGACCGATCAGCTGGCCCACGGTCACGGTGACGCTCCCCTGCGCGGTGCAGCCCTGCGCGTTGACGGCCTGCACGGTGTAGGTGGTGGTGGCCGCGGGTGTCACGATCGGTGTGGCGGAGCCGGGGTCGCTGATGCTGCCGTCATCGGGCGCCCAGAGGAAGGTGGTGCCATCATCGGAGCTGGGCACGGCCTGCAGGACCGTGCCGGCGATGTCGCAGATCGTGGTGTCGGCGGTGAGGGCCAGGGTGAACGCGGGATGCACCTCGACCAGCACCGAATCCACGTACATGCAGCCGGCGAGCGGGTCGGTCACCACCAGGGTGTACCATCCCGTGCCCGCGGGCTGGGCGATGGGCGCGATCGCCGCCGGGTCGTCCAACGGGCCGCCGCTCCAGGCATGCGGCAATGCGCTGCCGTCGTACCGCCCCACCACCAGGTCGTCGAGCGCCCAGTTGTCGTGGCCCGCACCGTTGTTGGCCAGCTGCCGCAGGCGGAACATGGTGGCGGCGGTCTGCGCGGCCATCGGCAGCTCCTCGTCGATCGCGGTGAAGGCCGGGTACTGGTCCTCGTGGTAGGTGGCCAGGGGCGTCCAGCCCGCACCGAAGTCGGTGGAGTACTCCAGCACCACGTGCGCACCGGGGCCGGCGTCGGCACAAGGCGCCATGCCGTCGGCGATCTTCAATGCGAACAGGATGCGCCCGCCCCCCACGGTGTTCAGCGCCATGGTCTGTGCGCTGCGCTGGCCGTTGCCGTTGAAGTAGAGCGCCTTCCCGGTGATGCTGCCGCACACGTCACTGAGCGTGCCGCCCTGGATGCCGGCCCACATCGTGCCCGGGGCGGCGGCATTGAACCGGTCGGCCGCGATGGCCACCAATGCCCGGGACGACAATTGCACCGCGTTGCCGGCACATGTCACGGCCGGTTCGGCGATCAGGTCCAGGTCGATCACATCGCCCGGCGACACGGCCACGAAGATGCTGTCCGTGAAGTCGCCGCAGCCGCTGGGGCTGGTCACCTCCACCACGAACCAGGTGTCTTCCAGGGGCGTGGCCACGGGGTTGGGCGAGCCGGGATCGTCCAGTGCCCAGGCCGGGCTCCAATCCACCTGGGACCATGCGGGATCGGGCGGCGGCACCAGGGCCAGGGCCACCTCATCGTACCGGCAGATGTCGGCCGTGGGGCCGCCGTTGGCCGTGAGCATCGCGGGGACGGTGGGCGCCACGCCCACATGGTAGGTGAACGAGACGGGGCAGCCGGTGAGCGCGGCCTCGCCATGCACGGTGTAGCTCTCGCTGGCCGTGGGCGACACGGTGATGCTCGCGCCCGTGCCGATGGTCACGCCGGGGTCGCTCGCGGCGCTCCATTGGATGCCGGTCATGGGCTCGGGCACGTTCAGGGTGATGCTGCCCCCGGCACAGACCACGGAATCCTGCGCCATGGACGTGCCGCCGATGTTCTGCACCAGGGTGGCCATGCTTTCACCCTGCCCTAGGGCGATCGCGTGCAGTTGGAAGCCATGGTCGGAAACGACCCGGTGCAGCCCCGGGGGCACCTGCAACGTGGCATGGGCCATGTCCGGGCAGGCGGCGTAGGCCTGGAACAGCGCGCCGCCGATGGGCGATCCGTCCAGGGCCACCTCGCCCACCGCGGCCGTCGGCACCACCAGGCTGAACACGTGCTGGCCGGCGACCAGGGTGTTCTGGGCCCGGAAGGACACGTCGTGGCTGAACAGCCCGGCGGGGGCCAGCGGCATCATCGAGGGGTCTCCGTTGCCCGCACAGGCGTACGTCTCCAGGAACTGCACCACGCTCACCGGCTTGTCGGCCTCGATGCAGACCGGTGCCGATCCGCCGTTCACCAGGTAGGTGCCGCCGGCATCGAGCAGGGCCACCGGCACGCCGTCCACCGTCACCGCGGTCTGGTCCTGATCGGCCAGCACGCGGTACGAGGTGGCGCTCACCAGGGCCACCGGCACGGTATGGAAGCGCGTGCCCCACGCGGAGCGGGGCACCGCCTGGGCGAACACCATGTCGCAGGTGAGGCAACCCGCCGGCACCTCGGCGCACGACGACCCGCCGATGACCACGAAGGGGCGGCACGGGCCGCTGGCCTCGGTGCCCTCCACCAGGGTGCCGGTGAGGTCGTGGTGCCACTCGGCGGCCTGCAACTGGTAGCTCTGCCCCGCGTCCAGGTCCACCGTGAAAGGCACGCCGGCGGGGCCGTTCTGCGTATCGGCCGAGGGGGTGATGCGCACCTGGGTGCCGTCCACCGCGGCCACCACCAGGAGCTGGCTCTTGTACACCCCGCCGCCGGCGTTGATGCCGCGCTGCGCCTCCACCCGGTAGCTGGTGCCCAACGCGCTCTCGGGCAGCACCTGGGCCATGTCCTGCGTGTAGCTCTGCCGGCTGGCGATGAACACGTTCACCGTGTCACTGGACATGACCAGCACGCCCTTGTCCTGCACCATACCGGAGCCGGCATGCTCGGCCATGCCCGGCACGGCCACGATGGCCACTTCGCCCGGGGCCACGGTGAAGCCGGTGCTCCAGCCGGTGCCGGGCATGCTCACCGTGCCGGTGGCGGCGGCGACGCCCATGATATGCACCACTTGGGCCTGTGCCCCCGAGGCGTTCTGCGGGAAGCCCGTCCAGAACCGGTCGCCGCTGGTGTGGAGGGCATCGGGGCCCTGGGCGGAGATGGCGGCCGGCAGGGCCAGCAGCAGCCAGGCCCAGGCCCGTGCGATCGTCCGGTCCCGCCGGCCATGGCGAGCTGTTATTGCATTGTGGTCCACCGGTGCGCTGTAAGAGTGGCCGCTTGTACGCCCGGTCACGGACCAGGGTTCGGCCACTGCGGCTCAGCGTACGGACCACTCCACCAGCAGGTCCCAGGCGGCCCGTACGTTCACCGGGTCGGGGTGGGCCCATACGCGCTCGGGCTGGCGCGCCGCGTCCAGGTCGCCGGTATCCCATCGGCCGTTGCCGTTGCGGTCCTCGATCAGGCGCAGGCCGTGGTTGCCCGGCTGCAGAAGGTCCCATGCCACGCGCAGGTCGGTGGTGGCGCTGCGGGCCTCGCGCACCATCCGGCCCTGGGCGTCGAGCAGCTGCAGCAGCAGCGGGGCGGTGATCCCGCTGTCCACCGCGAGCCGCACCTGCAAGGCCCCCAGGGCGCCCTCGGCGGCCCGGCCCAGGCGGGCGCGCAGGGTGTCGTTGTGGCCGCCCAGCGCATCGCGCACGGCCTTGGGCAGCACGGTGAGCTCGGCCGTGGCACCGGGCGGCACATCGGCATGGACGTGGAAGGTGCGGGCATGCGCGCTGTCCCGCACCACCGTGAAGGGCAGGGGCATGCTGTCCAGCGTCAGGTGGAAGCGTTCCGCGTCGATGGCGGCGAGGGGGCGGGCGGAGACCACCTTCAACCGCGCGCCCTGCGGGGTCTCCAGCGGAACGGCCCGCAGCTCGTTGAAGAAGGCCGGCCGCCCGGTGCGCCGGTACCGCAGCGTGTCGAGCACGATGCCGTCCACGTCGATCTCGTAACGCCCCTCCTCCAGCAGGGTGGTGTCCGATGGCCACAGCAGCACACTGTCCCGTTCCGCGCCCCATTCCATGGCCCAGGTGAGGGAGCCGCCCTCCCGCGCCACGTCGCGCAGGGCCAGTGACCGGGCCGGCCGGGCCAGCACCAGTTGCCAGGCCATGTGGGGCGTTACGCGGGCCTCGCGCACGAGCTGCGCGGGGCCGGCCTCGCGGAACAACCGCAACAGGTGCGGGGCGGGCAGGCTGTCGCCGGGCACGTGCAGCGCCACGCTGTCCGCGAAGGCCACCTCCTCGTTGGGCAGGTCGTAGCGGTAGTTGGCGTTCTGGTCCAGCAGGGCGTACAGCGCGTACGGGCCGGGGCGCAAGTGGGCCAG
>JAVFAQ010000092.1:0-10185 GCA_034002325.1 Flavobacteriales bacterium
ACCTTCGATGGTGCGGCTGTCCACGCGCTCGTCGGCAGCGTTCCAGTTCTCGGTGGTGGTCTCGTTGTGACCGCGGCTGCGCATGGCCAGGCCCCAGGTGTACTCACCGCTGAGGGAGATCTTGGGAGCAGCGAACCACTCCACACCCACGAAGCCGTTCAGGCCGAGGCCGAACACGGAGCCGTGCTTCACCTCGGTGGTGCGGGGACCGCCGGGGTTGTCAGCGCTCAGGGCGTTGCCGTACTCGTTCACGGTCTTGCTGTTGCCGAAGCCCACGTTGAACTCAGCGCCGTACACGCCCACCACACGGGTGGAACCCACGCGCTTCTCCAGGCCCACGCCGAGGTTCACGGCCATGAAGCTGTCCTTGGTCACATCGTCCACCTGGGCGGGGGGATCGTTGTCACCGCTGGGAGCCGGGACCTGGTTCACCAGGTCGGTGTGCTTCAGGGTACCGAAGCCGATGCGCAGCTTGCCGCGGTATGCGGTGTTGGCGTCGATCAGTTTCTTGGCGCCGATCACCACGTTGGAGCCGCCGGGGTTGTTGCCCATTTCCCCGATGCCGAAAAAGTCGCTGGAGCTCCAGAGGTTGTTCAGGGCGGCCACGTTGCTGTTGTTGCCGTTGTTGAACAGGTTGCCGGCGTAGTTCAGCAGGGGAGCGGCGTCGAAGGTCAGGCCCCAGTCACCGTCCTGGCTGAGCCAGTTCTCGCCGCGGTTGCTGGTGATCTCGCCCGTTTGGGCGGACACCGCGCTGGCGGCCACAAGCGCTACTGCGCAGAGTACGATCTTCTTCATGTCGAGCGTTTTTGGTTTGCGTGCTTATCGTTGTTCTTGGTGCGAAGGCTCTTTAGCGGGCAAATCTATGCTTCGATGCCAAAGGAAGGCCCAGCGGGGTGGTGCGATTTCAACAGGCCCTTGTTCAGCGCGTGTCGGTCTGGCTTCCGTTCGTCGAAGGTTTGGACAATCTCGTCCGCTGAAAGCGCGGCAAAATTAGAAAGATCCGCTGACTCCGCAAGTCAACCGGCTTTTTCTTCCAGCATGGGCACGAAGCGGAAGGCGCCATGCTCCGTAACCTCTTTGGTGCCAGCGGGTTGCTTGGCCACCCGCAGCATGGTCTGCACCCCGCCATCGCCCACGGGCACCACCATCAGGCCGCCTTCCTTGAGCTGGTCGAACAGGGCCTGGGGCGTTTCCGGGGCGCCGCAGGTCACCAGCACGCGGTCGAACGGGGCCTCCCGGGGCAGGCCCTTGTACCCGTCGCCATACAGCAGCATGGCCCGCACGCCCATACGCTGAAGCCGCTCGCGCGTGCGCACGTACAAGGGCCGGTGGCGCTCGATGCTGAACACGCGCACGCCCATGGCCACCAGCACGGCCGTTTGGTAGCCGCTGCCGGTGCCGATCTCCAGCACCCGCATGCCCGGCCTCAGCTCCAGCAGCTGGGTCTGGAAGGCCACCGTCCACGGCTGGGAAATGGTCTGGCCGCAACCGATGGGGAAGGCCGTGTCCTGATAGGCCTGCTCCAGGAAGGCCGAATCGTCGATGAACAGATGACGGGGCACCTGCCCGATCGCCTCCAGCACCCGGTGGTCCGTGATGCCCTTGCGCTCCAGCTCCTGCACCAGCTGGCGCCGCAGCCCTTTCTGGCGATAACCGTCCACTTCTTGCATGGCGCAAATCTAACCGGCGCCCCCACGCCGGCGCGCTCCGCTACATTTGCCGCCCGCCGGCCGCCGGGCCGGGGCACTTCAGCATGGCAGCGATACGCATCGGGGTATTGGGCGCGGGGCACCTGGGCCGCATCCATGTGCAGCAGTTGCTCACCATCCCCGAATGGGAGCTGGTGGGCGTGCATGACCCCGACCCGGCCCGGTGCGCCCGGTTGCACGAGGAGTTCGGCGTACCGATCATGGAGGACCCGGACAGGCTGGTGGACGCGGTGGATGCCGTGGACATCGTGACCCCCACGGTGACCCACCATGCCCTGGCCATGCACGGGCTGGCCCGCCGGCGGCACCTGTTCATCGAGAAGCCGCTGGCCCACAGCATGGCCCAGGCCCGCGAGCTGGAGGCCGCCGCCGCACAGGCCGGGGTGAAGGTGCAGGTGGGCCATGTGGAGCGGTTCAACCCGGCCTTCCGCGCGGCGCTGCCCCACCTGAACGGCCCGATGTTCATCGAGACCCACCGCCTGGCCCAGTTCGACCCGCGCGGCACCGATGTGAGCGTGGTGCTGGACCTGATGGTGCATGACATCGACATCGTGCTGCACGTGGTGCGCAGCCCGCTGGAGCGCATCGAGGCCAGCGGCGTGGCCGTGGTGAGCGACACGCCCGACATCGCCAACGCCCGCTTCACCTTCGCCAACGGCTGTGTGGCCAACCTCACCGCCAGCCGCATCAGCCTGAAGAAGATGCGCAAGAGCCGGTTCTTCCAGCAGGACGCCTACATCAGCGTGGACATGCTGAAGAAGGAGACGGAGATCGTGCGCATGGACCGGGTGGAGGGCGAGCCGGACCCGTTCGCCGTGACCATGGACCTGGGCCCGGGCAAGGGGCTGCGGCAGATCATGTTCGACAAACCGGAGATACCGTCCGCCAACGCGATCCGCGATGAGCTCGTGGCGTTCGCCCGGAGCATCACGGAAGATACCGCGACGGCCGTGCCCATCAGCGACGGGGCGGCCGTGCTGGAGGCCGCCCACCGTGTACTGGCCGGCATGGGCCGCCCGCAGCGCGCCGGCACCGCATAATGATCCGCCCGGCCCCGCGTTGCATGGGCATCGGGGCGCCAGCAGCATGAAGAGATCGATACCCCTGTTCCTGATCGCCGCCGCATGGGGCACCGCCTGCAAAAAGGGCGATAAAGTGCCGGCCTACGTGGAGGTCCAAGCGATCACCGTCACCGCCGGCGAGGCCCAGGGCGGGAATTCCGCGAAGATCACCGACGCCTGGGTGCATGCCGATGATGAACTGATCGGCGTGTACGAGATCCCGGCCCGGGTCCCCATCCTGCGCGAGGGCGTCTCCACCATCACCATCCAGCCGGCCGTGAAGCGCAACGGCATGTACGACGACCGGGTGCGCTACCCCTTCTACACCGCTTGGGAAGGCCCCGTGACGATGGTCCTGAAGGAGACCAGCCTGCTGGCCCCCACCGTTGGATACGTGCCGCAGGCGGCATTCTGGACCGAGGCCTTCGAGGAGGCGGGCACCAACATCCAGGTGACGGACAACAGCGATACCACCCTGCAGGTGATCTCCGCGGCCGAACACCCCGACCTGGTGGCCTACGGCACCGGCTGCGGCGGCTTCGTGCTCGACGCGGCGCACCCCTACCTGCGCATGCACACCACCGTGGACTTCGAGGCCAGCAGCGGCGCGGTCTACCTGGAACTGGACCACCGCAACAGCATCCGCTTCACCGTGGGCATGATGTTCGACGCAGGCGCCGGCCTGCAGGCCCTGCCCCACGTGCATATCGAACCCACCGGGGCCGGCGACGGCGCGCGCTGGAACAAGGTGTACCTGGACCTGAGCTCCGCGTTCAACCAGCCCCTGGCCCAGCGCAACATCTACATCGAGGCCAGCCTGCCGGGCGGCATGGCACAGGGCGTGGTGTACCTGGACAACATCAAGGTGGTCCGCTTCCAACCATGATCGACCGGCGCTGGCAGGTGGCCAAGTACGTGGTGAGCGACCTGCTCGGGTCGGCGCTGGCCTGGGCCCTGTTCTACCTGTACCGCAAGAAGTCCCTGGAGCCCCTGAAGTTCGGCTACGAGATCCCCGTGGAGCTCGATGCCAACTTCTACAAGGGCCTGGTGCTGGTCCCGCTCTTCTGGTTCGGGCTCTACACCATGATGGGCGGCTACCGCGACATCCACCGCCGGTACCGCACCAAGGAACTGGGCCAGACCCTGCTGATCACCCTGATCGGCGTGGTGACCATCTTCTTCGTGCTGCTGCTGGACGACGAGGTGGCCGGCTACCAATACTACTACCGCTCGTTCGTGGCGCTGTTCCTGCTCCACTTCACCTTCACTTTCGTGCCCCGGTTCATCCTCACCAGCATCACCGTGGACCGCGTACACAAGCGCAAGATCCATTTCAACACCGTGCTGGTGGGCGGCAACGAACGGGCCCTGGCCATCCACGAGGAGATGGAGGCCCTGCCCCGCTCCACCGGCAACCGCTTCATCGGTTTCGTGAAGGTGAACGGCGGCGACCAGCTCCTCACCACCGTGGGCCTGCCCCTGCTGGGCAAGTGGGACCAGCTGCGCGAGATCATCGAGCGCCGCGACGTGGAGGAGGTGATCCTCGCGGTGGACTCCGGGGAGCATGACCACATCAGCCGCATCATGACCGAGCTCGAGGGCACCGGGGTGCGCGTGAAGGTGATCCCCGACATGTACGACATCCTCAGCGGCTCGGTGAAGATGACCAGCATCTTCGGCACGCCGCTGATCGAGGTGAACCCGGAGATCATGCCCGCCTGGCAGTTCTCCGTGAAGCGCGTGATGGACGTGGTGCTCAGCGCCATCGCCCTGGTGGTGCTCGCGCCGGTGTTCCTGGTGCTGGCCATGCTGGTGAAGCTCTCCGGCCCGGGGCCCGTGTTCTTCACCCAGGAGCGCATCGGCAAGCACGGCCGCCCGTTCCGCATCATCAAGTTCCGCAGCATGGTACACGACGCCGAGCCCGACGGGCCGCAACTGAGCTGTGCCGACGACCCGCGGATCACCCCCATCGGCCGGTGGATGCGCCGCACCCGCATGGACGAGCTGCCCCAGTTCTGGAACGTGATCAAGGGCGACATGAGCCTGGTGGGCCCGCGACCGGAACGCCGCCACTTCATCGAGGCCATCACCGAGAAGGCCCCCCACTACCGCCACCTCCACAAGGTGCGGCCCGGCATCACCAGCTGGGGCCAGGTGAAGTTCGGCTACGCCGAGAACGTGGACCAGATGGTGCGCCGGCTCAAGTACGACATCCTCTACATCGAGAACATGAGCCTGGCCGTGGACCTGAAGATCCTGGCCTACACCATCCTGATCGTGCTGCGCAGCGACGGGAAATGACCCCGCGCCGCACCCGGCCACGGCGTTACATTGCCGCGCCTTAATTCGACTTGGACCCCATGAACATCTCCGTGATCGGTGCCGGCCAGATGGGCAACGGCATCGCCCATGTCCTCGCCCAGGGCGGGCATACCGTGACATTGATCGACATCGCGCAGGCCGGCCTGGACAAGGGCATGGCCACCATCGGCAAGAACCTGGACCGGCAGGTGGCCAAGGGCGCCATCACCGAAGAGCAGAAGGCCGCCACCCTGGGCCGCATCACCACCACCACCGACGCGGCCGCCGGCGTGAAGAGCGCCGAACTCGTGGTGGAGGCCGCCACCGAGAACGTGGACCTCAAACTGAAGATCTTCCGCGACCTCGATGCGCACGCACCGGCCGGGTGCATCCTGGCCACCAACACCAGCAGCATCAGCATCACCCGCATCGCCGCCGCCACCCGGCGCCCGCAGCAGGTGATCGGCATGCACTTCATGAACCCCGTGCCGGTGATGAAGTTGGTGGAGGTGATCCGCGGGTACGACACCACCGATGAGGTGACCCGGACCGTGACGGACCTGAGCACGGCGATCGGCAAGGTGCCCGTGACCGTCAACGACCACGCGGGCTTCATCGCCAACCGCATCCTGATGCCCATGATCAACGAGGGCATCGAGGCGTTGTTCCAAGGCGTGGGCGGCGTGGCGGAGATCGATGCGATCATGAAGCTGGGCATGGCCCACCCGATGGGCCCGCTGCAACTGGCCGACTTCATCGGCCTGGACACCTGCCTGGCGATCCTGCGCGTGCTGCACGAGGGCTTCGGCAACCCGAAATACGCGCCCTGTCCGCTGCTGGTGCAAATGGTCACCGCCGGCAAACTGGGCGTGAAGAGCGGCGAGGGCTTCTACCGGTACACGGCAGGAAGCAAGGACCTCGTGGTGTCACCGGCCTTCAGCAAGTGACCGTGCGCCCGGCCACCATTGATGATGTGCCGGCGATCCGGCGCATCGCCCTGTTGACCTGGCCCGCGGCGTACCGCCCACACATCCTCGGCCCTGCCCAGCTGGCCTACATGCTGGAGCTTTTCTACGCGGAGGACGTGCTACGCGCAGCGATCGCCACCGGCCGGGAACGTTTCCTGATCACGGGGGATGCGGGCGCGCCTTCCGGCTTCGCGTCGTACACCCCGCGCCATGCGCCCGGCACCACGCACCTGCACAAGCTCTACGTCCTGCCTGCGGCCCAGGGCGGCGGGGCCGGGCGCATCTTGTTGCAACGGGTGAAGGAGGAGGCGCTTCGGTCCGGTGACCGGGCGCTGGAGCTGAACGTGAACAAGCACAATCCGGCCATCGGCTTTTACCGGCGCCATGGCTTCCGCATCGTGCGCAGCGAGACGAACGACATCGGCCAGGGCTTCGTCATGGACGACCACGTGATGCGCGCCGACCTCAGAGCAGGATGATCAGCAGCAGCAGGATGATGATGATCCCGGCGGTGGAGATGTAGAGCACCGTGCCGCCGGCCCGCTTGTTCAATTCGCCGGCCTCGGCCTTCAAGCTGCGCACCTCGGCACGGATGGAGCGGCGTTCGGCCCGGTCCATATCCTGGCGGTCCATGGCCATGATCGCCTCCAGCCGGTCCCGTATGGCCAGGGCGCGCTCCTGGTCGGCCGGTGGCAGGGCGGCCAGGTGCCGATCATTGATGGAGACGCGCTTCACCGGCCCGTTGGCGGCGGCCGGGGCGGCGACCAGTACGAGCGCTGCGGCGAGCAAAGGACCCGTAACGTTCATTCGGCGCATGATGGATGGTTTGGCCACCCACCCCGAAGCACCGTGCCAGCAAGTGGCCGTACCCCCGCCGGCGTGCGCCGATAGGGCCGGGGCATGTCCGCATGTACGACGGAAGGAAGCCGGGGGTGCGGCCGATATTCCCCGATCCTGCCCCGGGCACGCCCCGCTCGGTCAGGGTGCGGACGGCAGCAACGACACGTCGTCCTTGCCCAGGCCGTACTTCTTGTACAGGCGGGCCTTGCGCCTCTCCAGCCGGGCCTCGGCCTTTTCCGTGCGGGGCGTGCGCGGCCGGGCGGTGAGCTCCCCGTTCTCGATCCGGCGTACCACCACCTCGGTCAGGTTGTCCTCGCCCAGCGGGTCGTACGTGCTGCGCATGTCGTGCCCGAACAACTTGGCGAGCCCCTGCCAGAGGAAGGCCTGCAGCCCCCCGCGGATGTCCTTCACCAGCTCGTACGAGGTGCGGCCGGTCTCACGGTCCACCAGTTTCAACAACAGGCGGCCCTGGCTCATGGTGAGGTCGCGCAGCTCGGCCTCGAACTCGGCGCGCAGCTCGGCCTCGGCCAGCTTCAGGTACAGGTTCCGGTCGGCGTCCGCCATCAACTGCATTTCCCGCTCGTACTCCGCGAGCAGGTCGGCGGCGATCCGTGCGTAGGGGTACACCTTGCGCACGTTGTTCGTGAGTCGGTCATGGCGCTTCACATCACGCCGCCGGGTGGGGGCGTAGCGGCCCTCCACATCGAGGTGGTGGAGCTGCACGGTGGGGATGGTGTCCCCGTTCACCAACCGGGCCGGCACCCGCCGGCCATCGGGCGCGGGCTGCTGCGCCAAGGCCACGGGCGGCGCGGCCCACCACAGCAGGCCGGCCAACAGCGATACGCGAAGGAAGAGCGGCATCGGAGGGTGAAGGTACGGCGTGGGCCATGCCTCCTGCGGTTGTACGCGCTCAGCCGCGCCGCAGTTTCCAGGCCCGGCCGGCGGTGGGCAGGGGCCGCACGCGCCGTTCGCGCTCGGCGTGCAGGGCGCCGCTCACCACGGCGGCGGCCTCCATCGCGCCGGGATCGTCGCCTTGCAGCACCGCGGGCGTGAAGTGGTCGCGCACGAAGTGGGTATCGTACAGGCCGCTGCGGAAAGCCGCATGCCCCATCACGTGGCGGCAGAAGCCCAACGTGGTCTCGATCCCGCTGATGGCGTAGTCGTCGATGGCGCGCTCCATGCGGGCGATGGCCTCCGCGCGGGTGGCGCCATGGACGATCAGCTTGGCGATCATGGGATCATAGTGGATGGGGACCTCCATGCCTTCCTCGAAGCCGTCGTCCACGCGCACGCCCGGGCCCTGGGGCGGGCGGTAGGCCGTGAGGCGGCCGATGTCGGGCAGGAAGTTGTTGGCGGGGTCCTCGGCGTACACGCGCACCTCGATCGCATGGCCGTCGATCCGCAGGTCGTCCTGCTTGAAGGGCAACTTCCCGCCTTGCGCCACGCCGATCTGGAGCTTCACCAGGTCGAGGCCGGTGATCATCTCCGTGACGGGATGCTCCACCTGCAGGCGGGTGTTCATCTCCATGAAATAGAAATCGCCGTTCGCGTCGAGCAGGAACTCCACCGTGCCGGCGCCCACGTAGTCCACGCTGCGGGCCACGTTCACCGCGGCCTCGCCCATGCGGCGGCGCAGCTCGGGGGTGAGCACGGCGCTGGGGGCCTCCTCCACCACCTTTTGGTGGCGGCGCTGGATGCTGCATTCGCGCTCGAAGAGGTGGCACACGTTGCCGTGGCGGTCGGCCATCACCTGCACCTCGATGTGGCGTGGGCCGGCCACGTACTTCTCGATGAACACGCTGCCGTCGCCGAAGGCGTTTTGCGCCTCACTGATGGCACGCTCCAGGCCCTCCTGCAGGCCGGCGGCCTCCTCCACCACGCGCATGCCCTTGCCCCCACCGCCGGCCGCGGCCTTGATCAGGATGGGGAACTTGATGGTCTTCGCCACTTTGACGGCCTCGTCGATGCCGCTCACCGCGCCTTCGGTGCCGGGCACCAGGGGCACGTCGAACCGGCGCACGGCCTCCTTGGCGGCGAGCTTGTCGCCCATCACCTTCATGGCCTCGGGGGAAGGGCCGATGAAGATCACGCCGGCCTTTTCCAGCGCCCGTGCGAAGTCGCCGTTCTCGCTGAGGAATCCGTAGCCGGGGTGAACGGCATCCACTTGCAGGTCCTTGCACACCTGCACGAGCTTGTCGATGACGAGGTAGCTCTCCTTGCTGGGCGCCGGGCCGATGTGCACGGCCTCGTCGGCGAAGCGCACGAACGGGGCCTGGCGGTCGGCCTCGGAGTACACGGCCACGGTGCGGATGCCCATTTCGCGGGCGGAGCGCATCACGCGCAGGGCGATCTCGCCCCGGTTGGCGACGAGGATCTTCTGGATCTTTTTCTGGGCCATCGGGCACGAAGATGCGAAGGCTTGGCCTGAAGTTTGGCTCGGGCGCGCCATGCGCCTCGCCCACCGCCTCGTCATCGGCCTGTGCCTTCCCGCCCTGCCCGTGGCCGCGCAGATCGGCCGCACGGAACTGCGCACCGATACCGGGACGGTGGTCCTGCACCGGTTCAGCACCGGCGAAATGAGCACGCTGCAATGGACGGACCGCGACGGCCGCCGTGGGCTGGCCCGGGCGTTCAAGCCGGACGGCACGGTGGTCTTCGAGGTGCCCACCCGGCGCATCGCGGGTCATGCCACGGTGCGCTTCAGCTACCACCCGAACGGTGCGGTGAGCCGGGCGGAATACAGCGAGGCGCCCGATGCAGGGATCCAGTGGTACAAGAGCACCACCACCTTCAATGAGGACGGGAACCGCACGGGGTTCACCGAGCAGGGACGCGACAACCACGGCCCCCTCCCCCGCCTTCAGGCCCCGGCGCCACCGCCCCGGGAACCCTCGATCGGCACGACGGACGTGGTGCATTGCCAGCGCCTGTTCGCCAACGAGCTCTTCGTGGTGAACCCGGGCCGCTTCCCGGTGCAAGTGGTGGCCACGCCCAGGCACCCCGCGCCCGCCCTGCCCGGCGGCACCTTCACCCTGGCCCCGGGCGACACCGTACGGATCGGCACCTACTCCATGGGCGAGGTCTTCCCGCCGTGGCCGGAACACGTGACGATCGACATCCGCCGGGCAAAGCGCAACGGCACGGGGAACAAGGTGGCGCGCACCCGCACGGACGCGGTGCGGCGGGGTGCGGAGCACCGGGCCTTGTACGTGGTGGTCACGGGCTGGCGAAAACCGGCCGGGTCGGAACGCGTGCGGCGAAGCCGGTGGCCGTGGTGACCGTCTACGGCAGCACCACCATGGGCGC
>JAVFAQ010000093.1:0-10032 GCA_034002325.1 Flavobacteriales bacterium
GGACGAGGCCCGCACCGCCGGCAAGCACATCAAGCCATCGAAGAAGGTGGTCCTCGGCGGTGCCCTTGCCCTGAGCGTGCTGCTGCCCCTGGTGCTGATCGTGGTCCAGGACCTGGTGCGCGACAGCATCACCGACCTGGACCACCTCAAGCGCCTCTCGCCCATACCGGTGCTGGCCACCATCCCCACCGCGCGCAAGAAGCGGATCGACCTGGAGGACCCCAAATCGCTGCTGGCCGAATCGTTCCGCACCGCCCGCATCAACCTGCAATACCTCAACCCCGGCGCCGACCGCCAGGTGGTGGGCTTCACCAGCTCACGCAGCGGCGAGGGCAAGACCTTCTGCGCGGTGAACCTGGCCACGGTGATGACCCTCAGCGGCAAGCGCACCATCATCCTGGACGCCGACATGCGCCGACCCCGCGTGGGCGACGCCCTGGGCCTGGCCGATGGCAAGGGCCTGTCCACCTATCTGATCGGCGAGTGCGGCGTGGACGACATCATCCGCCCCACCGACGTGAAGGGCCTGGACGCCATCACCGCGGGGCCGATCCCGCCGAACCCCCTCGAACTGGCCGAGCTGCCCGCCATGGCCGAGCTGTTCCGCGTGCTGCGCGGCCGGTACGACCAGATCCTGGTGGACGCCTCGCCCATGGGCCTGGTGAGCGAGTACGTGCTGATCATGCGCCATGTGGACCTCACCCTGTACGTGGTGCGCCAAGGCAAGACCCGCCGCAGCGACCTGCGGCTGGTGAACGAGATGTACCGCGAGAAGAAGGTGGAACGCATCGACCTGCTGCTCAACGACGTGAAGGAGGGCACGGGCTACTACGGCAAGGGGTACTACACCTCCTGAGCCGCCGCGCGCATGCAGGTGAGCGAGGGCTTCCGCAAGTATCTGACGAACACGTCGTGGCTCCTCATGGAGCGCGTGGTGCGGCTCGTGGTGGTGCTGTTCACCGGCATCCTGGTGGCCCGCAGCCTGGGGCCCGAGCTCTTCGGCCAGCTCAACTACGCCACCGGCTTCGTGGGGCTGTTCTTCGCACTCGCCACCATGGGGCTGGACGAGATCGTGGTCCGCGACCTGGTGCGGCGGCCCGGGCGCCGCGACGAGCTGCTGGGCACCGCGGCGGTGATCAAGCTGGCCGGGTCGATGCTGCTGGTGGTGCTGCTGCTGGTGGCCACCATGCTCAAGGACATGGACGGCCTCACGGCATCGATCATCGTGGTGGTGGGCTGCGCCGAGCTGCTGCGGCCGTTCGGCGTGATCGACTGGTACTTCATGGCCCAGGTACGCTCGCGCGACACGGTGGTGGTGCAGATGGCCCAGGTGTTCATCAGCGCCGCGGCCAAGATCGCCATCGCCCTGGCCGTCTTGCGCGGCATGCTGCCCGCGCGCGATGCGCTGATCCTGTTCGCCTGGACGTACATGCTGGAGAACGCCGCCCTGGCCGTGGGGTACGCGCTGCGCTACATGCGCGACGGCGCCACCCTGCGGGCATGGCGGTACAGCCGTCGCATGGCCGGCTTCCTGCTCAAGCAATCGTGGCCGCTGGTGATCTACGGCATGGCGCTGTACGTGCAGGCCCGCATCGACCAGGTGATGATCTTCGACGTGCTGCGCGGCCGCGTGGGCGCAGCCGCCGCCAACGAGGAGGTGGGCCAGTACTCCAACGCGCTGAAGATGATCGAGGCCCTGGGCTTCCTGCCGGTGATCGTGCAACGCTCGCTCGCACCGGCCATCACCCGCGCCAAGGCCCGCAGCGCCGAGCTCTACGGCGACCGCCTGGTGAACCAGTACCGCCTGATGTTCCTGCTCTTCCTGCTCACCTCGGTACCGCTCTACTTCATCGCGGAACCCCTCATGGTGTTCCTCTACGGCGAGGCCTTCCGCCCGGCCGGTCACCTGCTTTCGCTCTTCGCCATACGCCTGCTCTTCACCAACATGGGCGTGGCCAAGGCCAGCTTCATCACCAACGAGAGCCTCTTCAAGTACGCCCTGCTCACGGCCGTGGTGGGCGCCGGCCTCAACGTGGGCATGAACTATTTCCTCATCCCCCCGTTCAAGGCGATCGGCGCGATCTGGTCCACCATCGGCTCCTTCGCGGTGAGCATCTTCATCATGGACCTGTTCTTCGCGCGCACCCGCGTCAACCTCAAATGGATGCTGCTGGGCATGGCCTCGTTCTGGCGCATCCGCCACGTGCGATGAACGCCCCGGACCCCCACCTCGTACCGCTGCGCCCGGTGGTGCACGATCCCCGGCCGTGCCCCGTGTGCGCCGCGCCCGACACCGCGGTGCGGGCCGTGCATTTCCCGGGCATCCACATCATGGCCGAGCGGCATTGCGCCGCGTGCGGGGCGTCCTTCATGCAGGACCTGCCCGTGGGCTTCGCCGTGGACCACCCCATGGCCTTCGAGCTGGGCACCGGCCGGCTCTACCAGGAGGACGCCCGCCTGGACTGGATATACAAGCCGTTGGTCCAGGGTTACCGGGCGCCGGACCACGGGCCCGTGCGGGTGGAGCGCACGGTCTTCCGCGCACATCGCCGCGTGGTGCTGCTGAACACCTTGGACTTCCTGTACGGGCACGTGCTGCTCAAGCTGTACAACGCCGCCCATCACCTGCGGCGCCACCCCGACCTGGGGTTGGTACTGATCGTGCCGCGCAACTTCCGGTGGCTGGTGCCCGATGGTACGGCCGAGGTGTGGACCGTGGACCTGGGCCTGGGCGGCATGCCCGGTTGGCACACCGCGATCGACACCTTCGTGCAGGACCAGCTGCCGCGCTTCGAGGAGGTCTTCCTGGGCCGGGGCTACGCCCACCCGGAGTTCGCGCCCGTCCGCATCGAACGGTTCACCGGCACCCCGGCCTTCCCGCTGGCGGAGTTCGACTCACGCCCCAGGCACGTCACCTTCGTGGTGCGGGAGGACCGGCTCTGGTTCGCCGGCCCGCTGCACAAGCTGGCATACCGGGCCGCCGGCGCGCTGGGCCTGAAAGGCGCCCTGGGCCGCTGCTTCGTGGCCGGGCAGGACCGCCTGGTGCGCCGCACCATGAAGGCCATCCGCCGCACATTGCCCGACGTGCGCTTCACCGTGGTGGGCATGGGCCGGCCCGGCGGCCTGGGGCACCTGGCCACGGACCTGCGCACCATCGCCATCGATGAGCAGGTGGAGCGTGGGTGGGTGCGGGCCTATGCCAACAGCCAGGTGGTGGTGGGGGTGCATGGCAGCAATATGCTGCTGCCCACGGCGCACGCGGCCGGGTGCGTGGAGATCCTGCCGCACGACCGCACCGGCAACATTGTGCAGGACATCTCGGTGCGCTGGCACGATCGCATGCAACTGTTCCTGTACCGCTTCGTGGACGAGTTCGCCGGCCCGCGCGCCGTGGCCCGCCACGTGACGGCCATGTTCACCGAGTTCACCAACTTCCACCGGTCACACCGGCTGCGCGGCTTCGCGGGCGAGGAGGCCGGTGGTTGAACCTCCCTGGCCGGAACGGGGGAGGCGGTGGGCCCGGTCAACCTCGGTCGGGCACGGGCCGCATGATGGCCGGAACGCCGCCATGGGGCGCGCGGCGGCACGGTATCTTGGCGCGCTCACCGGAACGAAGCGGTCGTGGAGGTCTCCAAACGTGCATTGATCAATACCCTGTTCGTGCTCGGGTTCACCGTGTACGGGGTGGGGTTCTACATCGGGGCCAAGGAGTCCTTCTCCACCGGCATGATCGTGTCCGTGCTGCCCTTCGCGGCCATCGGGGCGATCCATCTGCTGGACCTGGCGTACCGGGGCCATGCCCGGGGCGTGGTGAACCGCATCTACTGGGTGTCGCTGCTGTGCCTGCTCTCCATGGTGTCCGCCCATTGGATCGCCCTGTACAAGGGCTTCCCGGGCTATTCCGTGCTGAACACCGCCCTGCAATCGCTGATGGTCCTGGTGCCCTTCCATGCCGCGCTGGTGGTGCGCGTGGTGAACCGCGGCGTGCCCGGCTTCAGCCTCGCGCGCATGGTGCTCATGGGCCTGAGCCTGCTCATGGCCGTGAACTACCTGGGCTACCTGGCGGGCTTCAGCAACCTGGTCCACTCCTTCGAGGGCCGGATCGCGCTGCCCTTCATGCGTGGGCTGTACGATGCGGCCCACCTGCTGTCCATCATCAACCTCATGCTGCTTTTCCACATGCGTGAGCCGCTGCGCCGGCCGGTCACCTTCTCGGTCCTGTCGGTCTTCTACCTGTTGAACCTGGCGGTGATGCTGAGCGTGAACAGCCGGCTGTCCTTCCTGATGTTCATGCTCCTCACCGTGCTGTTCCTCTTCCGGGCGGCGCAGGCGCGTGTGTTGTTCCCGCTTTCCTTCTTCACCCTGCCCCTGGTGCTCAGCTTCGCCCTGCTGATCTACGAGGTCCTCACCCTGCCCGTGTTCAGCACCGTGCTGGACCGGGTGAGCAAGGCGGACGTGACCACCTTCAATGGCCGGTCGTACCTGTGGTACGGGGCATGGGAGTGGCTCGTGGACGACCGACGAGGCCTGCTCTTCGGGCTGGGCTACAACGGGCAGTATTGGGTGGGCCTGTTGGATATGGTGGCCGTGCAATGGGGCGTGGGCCAGCCGGCGTTCATCCACATGCACTCCAGTTCCCTGCAGGTGCTGCTCGCACAAGGGCTCACGGGTCTTGTGCTCATGAGCATCTGCCTTTGGTACGCCTGGTCGCGCAGCCGGCGATGGTACATGGAGGGGCACGTGTCGGCCCCGCTGTTCGGCATGGTCATGTACCTGTTGCTCATTTGGCAACTGGACATCTTCCTGTACGGCCTTGACTTCGGCGTGCTCCTGTTGTCCACGCTGCTCGCGCACCTCGGCGTGGACGAACCGCCCGCGCCCGCCGGCCCGGCCCCCGCCGCATGGACCGGGCGGCCGTGACCGGGATCGCGTGCCGTCCTTTTGAAAAGACCTTACATCACCACCAGACGGTGGGCGTGCGTGCGGCCGCTTTCCTCGACCAATTGCAGGTGGTAGACGCCCTTGGGCAGGTTGCCGGCGATGGGCATGTGGCCCTTGCCCGGTGCAAGGCGCTCCTGGTGTACCGTACGGCCGGCCGCATCCATCAGCCGGGCCTCGGCGGTGACCTGGAGCGGCGCCCGGAAGAACAGTTCGCCCCCCGCCTGCACCGGATTGGGGTACACACCGATGGTGGCGGCCCCGGGCGGATCGTCCACGTCCATGGCCATGCACAGGGTCTCCTCCTCCTTCTGCAGCACGATGGACCCGAACGGCCCCAGGGTGATGCTGCCGCTGTGCAGCCCGGCGTCCACATCGCTCCAGCAGCCCGTGAGCGGGAAGCTCTGCGCGGTGCCTTGGTGGTTGATCACCAGCATGTGGCGCGCATAGGGGTCGACCGGCTCCACGGCCACCTCGTGCAGGCTGATGTTGTCCATCCAGTAGGTGTGCTCGGTCCAGTGGTTCACCAGCTGGGTGCGGACCTGCTCGGTGCGGTCGCTCTGGAAGTACATCTCCAGGTCGCGGCGCTCGTCGCTGAACGGGATGCGCTTGTTCCAGAAGCTGTACGGGCCGGTGATCTGCGACTCGCCCTTCATCTCCACGGTGACCACGCCGTGCATGGTGGACTGCGTGCTGGCCTTCAGCCGGTACCAGGCGCCCTCGGTCACGTCGAACATCTGGGGCTGGTGCAGGAAGAAGTAGTCGTACTGGTCGTTGTTGGGCATGTGCACCTTCATGGCGCCGTTGTCCAGATAGGTATGGTCCACGGTGACCTCCGTGGTGGTGGGCCATCCGCTCCATCCGCCCACGTCCTGGGTGAATTGGCCGTTGGTGATGTTCTCCGGGCCCAGCACGTCCAGTACCTCGAAGGCGGGCAGGCGCAGGGGGCTCCGGGTGGAACCGGCGTCCTGCCCGTGCTCCTCCTGCCAGCGCTCCAGGGTGAGCAGGTGTGTGGTGCTGGCCGGCAGGACCCGCAAACTGATGCTCAGCTCCTCGTATGGATTGAAGTAGCGGTTGTTCGTGAAGGTGCCGAAGTCCACCATCTCGGTGGAATGGACGTGCAACTGGCGCATGCACAATTGGTCCGGGCGGATGCTGTACATCACGTTGCCGCTGTACACCGTGTTGAACGCGGGCACGTACCAGGGCGGCGACCCGCCGGGGGTGTTGTTGTTGGAGTAGTCGGAGATGCTCAGCTGCACGGCGTTGTCGAACAGCACGTTGTCGCGCACGATGTTGCCGCTGTTGAGCTTGGTGTGGTCCACATGGATGCCCGCGCCGTCGCAGCGGGTCACGGTGTTGCGCTCCACGATGGTGTTCTTGATCACCCGGTTGCCGAAGTAGATGCCGAAGCCGATCTTGTACCGCTCGTGGTGCTCGGTGGCCACGCTGGTGAGGTCGCACACCATGTCCTCCACGATGTTGTCCCGCACGATCACGCCGTCGCAGTCGTCGAAGGTGATCGCCGCACCGTCGTTGAGGATCGCGCAGGCGTGGCGCACGATGTTGCGCTCCACCAGCCCGTTGGCGGTGGTGCCGATGGCGATGTAGCCGACCTGGTCCATCACGTTGCCACGGACCACGGTGCCCGCCCCGCTGGCCGTCACCCCGAAGTAGCCCCATCCGTCCTCCCCGCCGCCGGGCACCAGGGCGATGCGCTCGAAGAGGTTGTTCTCCACCCGGGTGCCGGGTTCCACCTGGACGTTGATCGCCGAGGCGTAGGTGTCGTGGAAGTGGTTGTTGATGTACCGGTTGTTGCTGCCGGTGCTGCTGATGCCCTTGTAGCCGAAGCGGAAGGTGCAGTGGCGCACGATCACATGGTGGGCCACCTCGGTGCTGATGCCGGCGGCCGTCTGGCCTTGGAACACCAGGTTCTCCACGATGAGATGCTCCCGCTGCCAGCCCGGCACGAAGCCATGGGCATGCACGCTGGCGAGCACTTCCATGGTGTTGGGGTCCGCGTCGCCGGGCGGGCGGAAGTAGAGCTGGCCGGCGGCGGCGTCATGGTACCATTCGCCGGCGGCGTCCAGGGCGTGCAGGGAGTTCTGGATGAAGAAGCCCCAGTCCTCATCGGCGAAGTTGCGGCCGATCGGCGCGAAGGTGAGCGTGCCGTTGGCGTGGGCGGTCACGGTCATCTTCTCGTAGCTGTAGTTGGTGGTGCGGGCCACCACGGTGGCGCCGTTCCATTGGCCGTCGGGCTGGCCCAGGTTGGCGGGGTCGGACAGGGAGCTGTTGCTGCCCTGCACGTTGTGCAACCAGCCGGTGTCGGGGTATCGGGCCAGGGTCATCGGCGCGCCGTCCACGATCAGGTACTTGGGGGCCTCCTCGAAGGGCGCCCGCCAGATGTTGCCTTGGTACACGGTCCATCCGCTCACGGGCACACCGCCGGAAATGATCGGGTCCGGGCCTTCGCCGTACGCGCCGAAGAGGATCGGTGCGGCCTCGGTGGCCCATGAGTTCAGGTGCAGGGTGCCGGGGTAGGTGCCCCCGCGCTGGAAGAGCATCTGGTCGCCGGGCTGCATGCCCTGGGTGGCCTGCTGCGCGCGATCGATGGTGCGCCAGGCGGTGGCCGGCGAGGTCCCGTTGTGGGCATCGTTGCCCGTGGGCGAGATGTAATAGGTGACCGCGAAGGTGGGCGTTCGGAGCACGAGGAGCAGGGCGATGGTCACGATATGGGCGGCAGGTGTGCGCATGCGGGTCGGATATGTACGGGTTGCTTCAACCGCGTACGGCGGTCACTGGTTCCCGCCATTCGACGACCGCACGCATTGGCCCGATGAACGCCCGGGGCCGCCGCCCCTCCCGTCCACGCCCGCTTGTTGAGGTCCTTTGGCCGCCCCATGCCCCGCGCATGCCGGGGCCGGTACTTTTGCCCGCGCGCCATACCCCGCCCAGCCGCTCAGGTCGTCATGGCCCGCATCTTTGGGCAGCGCACCACGTTGAAAGCCCTTCATCGACCCATGGAACGCGAACCCGCCGCATCGGCCCCATGAACGGAACGGACATGCGCCTGTTGGTGACCGGGGGATCGGGCTTCATCGGTACCAACCTGATGGCCCACTACATCGCCCAAGGGATCCCGCTGCTCAACATCGACTGGAACCCACCGATGGACACCGCCCACCGCCCTTGGTGGCGCGAGGTGGACATCATGGACCGCGCTGCCGTGCAGGCCGCCTTCGCCGCGTTCAGGCCCACCCACGTGGTGCATCTGGCCGCCCGCACGGACACCATCGAAAAGCACAACGTGGACGCCTACCGCCAGAACCACGAGGGGACCCGCGACCTGTTGCAGGTGGTGCGGGCCACGCCATCGGTGCGGCGCATCATCATCACCAGCACGCAGTTCGTCTGCGAGGCCGGCCATCAGCCGCAGCACGACCAGGACTACAAGCCCTTCACCGTGTACGGCGAGTCCAAGCGCCTCACCGAGCAGGCCGTGCGCGATGCCGACCTGCGCGCCGAGTGGGCCATCATCCGGCCCACCACCATCTGGGGGCCGTGGTCGTTGCGCTACCGGGATGTGATGTTCAAGGTGATGCGCAAGGGCCTCTACTTCCATCCCGGCCGCCAGCGCGTGGTGCGCTCGTACGGCTACGTGGGCAATGTGGTGTGGCAGATCGATCGCCTGCTGCATGCCGATCGCGACACCGTGCATGGGCGCGTGTTCTACGTGGGCGACCGGCCCTTCGACCTCAAGGTCTGGGTGGAGGCCGTCTCCATGGAACTCACCGGCCGGCCCGTGCGCTACATACCCGCGTGGGTGGTGCGCGCGGCGGCGTGGGCCGGTGATGTGCTCACGGCCGTCGGAATGCCCTTTCCCATCACCAGCGGGCGTTACCGGAGCATGACCAGCGCTTACGAGACCCCGATGGACCGCACCATCACGGCGTTGGGCGAGGCGCCGTACACCATGGAGGAGGGCATCCGCGAAATGGTGCGCTGGTACGACGACGGAAGCGAGAGGATCAAGGCCCCCGCACGGCTCCACGTGGACCAAGCCCCGGCACAGGGATGAGCGGTGCCGCCCCCGGGTTCCCGCGCAGGCGGATGCTCACCGTGCGCATCACCCTGGCCACATTCCGGCAGCAGGTGGCGGCCATCACGGAGCTGGCCCGCGCCCGCGCCTCCGCGTACGTGTGCTGCGTGAACGCCCACATGACCGTGGAGGCGCGCGATCCCGCGTTCGCGTGCGTGGTGGAGGACGCCCACCTGGCCACCGCCGATGGCATGCCCGTGGTGTACGGCCTGCGGTTGCTGCACGGGGTGCGCCAGGAACGGGTGCCCGGCAACGACCTGATGCCCGCCCTTCTCCATGCCGCCGTGGAGAACGACTTGGCCGTTTACCTGTACGGCGGTGCGGAAAGCACCTTGGACAAAGTGCGTGAACGCGCCGGGCGTGAGCTTCCGCAGTTGCGGATCGCCGGCAGTTGGTCACCGCCATTTGCGCCCCTCGACGCGATGGACTTTGATGCCGAGGCCGCACGGATCAATGCCACGGGGGCGCAGATCGTGATGGTGTCGCTGGGCTGCCCCAAGCAGGAGAAATGGATGGCCGCCATGCAGGGCCGGGTGAACGCCGTGATGCTGGGGCTGGGCGGTGCATTCCTGCTGTACGCCGGCATCGACCGCCGCGCGCCCAAATGGATGCGTGACCTCTCACTGGAGTGGGCCTACCGCCTGGCCTTGGAGCCACGCCGCCTCTGGAAGCGCTACCTGGTGACCAACAGCATCTTCCTGTGGATGCTGCTGCGCGCTTGGTGGGCCGGCAGCGGCCGTTCCAAAGGCCCGGTGGCGCCGCAGGATTGACGAGCGGCTCTGGACCAGCTCCGTGCCAGCGGGCCGCCCCTAAAAGACAAGCCCCCCGAAACGCTCGGAGGGCTTGTCACTGTAAGGAGTGGGACCTACTGGATCCGAACCAGTGACCTTCCCGCCCGTGCGGCGGGACGCTCTGGACCAGCTCCGTGCCAGCGGGCCGCCGCACGGGCGGGAAGGTCACTGGTTCGGATCCAGTAGGTCAGATCGGAAGAGCAC
>JAVFAQ010000094.1:0-10022 GCA_034002325.1 Flavobacteriales bacterium
GCTACCTCGATAGCTTCGCTGCACCATGACCTTTCGCTCCTACCTGCTCCTGTTCACCCTCCTGATCGGCACTTATGCCATGGCCCAGGTGGACACGCCCGATGTGCGCCTCGTGCCCGTCCTCGGCGAGCCTGCGGTGATCGACGTGGCCACCCCGCAGGAGCCGGACAGCACGCAGGCGCTGATCATGGTGGAGGAGATGCCGGAGTTCCCCGGTGGCATGCCCGCCTTGTCCCAGTATGTGACCGGGGAGCTGCGCTACCCGAAGGAGGCCCGGGAAATGAACATCGAAGGCCTTGTGCTCGTGGGCTTCGTGGTGGAGCGGGACGGCAGCATCAGCCAAGCCAACGTACTGCGCGGGATCGGCGGCGGATGCGACGAGGAGGCCCTGCGGGTGGTGGCCCGGATGCCCGCATGGAAGCCCGGCCAACAAGGTGGCACGCCCGTGCGCGTACGCTACACCTTGCCCCTGCGCTTCAAGCTGCTGGGTGAAAAGTGAGCGTGCGCGGCCCGCTGCGCCAGGGCAGGGGGTGATGGGAGTTCACAACAGCTCCGCCTCCATGACCATGTACAAACCCGGCCCGCGTTGTTCGGTGTCGGGCTCCGACGCGATAACCGCAGCCTGCTCGTTCTGCCCAGCCGAACAACCAGCACGGACAACTGTATTCAATAAGTGTCCCTTTTCACGTACCGCCCTGCGCACGCACCAGACTGTCGGCACGGATCGTCCGCTTCTTCGCCTGCATTCGCTCCTTCACCCGATCCACCAAGTAGTACATCATCGGCACCAAGAACACGGTGAGCACCAGCGACGAGAGCAGCCCGCCGACGATCACCCAGGCCAAGCCGTTCTTCCATTCGGCCGCGGTACCGGTGGCCAAGGCGATGGGAAGCATGCCGATGGCCATTGCGAGGGTGGTCATGAGGATGGGGCGCATACGTTCCTTGCCGGCGAGGATCAGTGCTTCGCGGTAGGGCTTGCCTGCGGCCTTCAACAGGTTGGTGAAATCCACGATGAGGATGGAGTTCTTGGTGACCAAGCCCATGAGCATGATGAGGCCCAGCAGGGCGAAGAGGCTGAGGTTGCTGCCGGACAGGTTGAGCGCAAGGAAAGCGCCGATGGCCGCCACCGGAATGGCGAAGAGCGCCACGAAGGGATAGATGTAGCTGTCGTACAGCGCCACCATGATCAGGTAGATGAGGATGAAGGAGATCATTAGCACCGAGCCCAAGGCGCCGAAGCTGTCGTTCTGCCGCTTGATGTCGCTGCCCCAGGTCATTTGCATGCCGGGCGGCAGTGGGTTGGCTTTCACGTAGGCCACCACTTCATCGGCCACGGTGCCACTGGGCCGGCCCAAGGCATCGGCGGTGAGGGTAACAGCGGGCTGGCGGTCCTTGCGTTCCAGCAAGGAGGGCGAGCTGGCCCGTTCGATGCGGGCGAACTGCGCTACTTCCACGGGCAGGCCCTTGGGGTTCACGATGGCGAGTTGGCCCACATCATCCGCGCTGCGGCGATCGAATTTGTCCAGGCGGATGCGTACGGGATACTCGGTGCCTTGCTCGGTGAGGGTGGCATCATCGTTGCCGTTGAAGGCGGTGCGCAGGTTGATGCCCACGTAGGCGGTGGCCAGCCCGAGGCGTTGCATGCGGTCCTTGTCGGGCAGCACTTGCAGCTCGGGGCTTCCCTCTTCCACCGATAGCCGCACGTTGTCCGCGCCGGGAATGCCTTGGACCACGGTTTTCAAATTTTCCGCAGTGGCCATCACATCACCGAGGTGGCTTCCGCTGAGCGTGATCTCGATGGGTGCCGAGCGCGGGATGAGACCGAGTGCTGCGATGGAGATGTTGATGCCCGCATGATCCTTGGCCACCTGTTCGCGCAGCATCCGCATGAAGGCTTCGGTGGAGGTACCGCCCGTTTCCTTCTTGGGTTTGAGCTGCACGGTGAACTCGCTGCGGTTGGCTGCGCCCACGCCCAAGCTGCCGATGCCGGTACTGGGGCCGCCCACGTTGCTGAAGAGCGTGGCCACCTCGGGCTGTTGAAGGATGAATGATTCCACCTGGCGCGAAACGCGGTCGTTCTCCTGGATCGAAGTGCCCTTGTCGAACTCCAGCGCCATGCGGAATTTGCCTTGGTCGCCCGTGGCGATGAGCTCCTTGCCGATGATGCCCTGCCGCATCATGGCAGCGGTGCCCAAGAAAAGCAGCAGCACGAAGGCAGTGAAGGCGAGCTTGTGCCTCAGTACCCAGTCCAAAGTGCCGCCGTACCAGTTGATGAAGCGGTCCAGCTGGCGCTCGAACCAGAGCAGGAAGCGGTTGAAGGCGTTGGTGGGCCGCAGATCGTCCTTCTGGCCGATGCACGAGGCGAGCCACGGCGTGAGCGTGAAGCCCACGAGCAAGCTGGTGAGCGTGGAGGTGATCACCACCACGGAGAATTGCTTGAGCATGTCGGCCACGAAAACTTGCAGGAAGAGGATGGGCAGGAACACCACCACGTCCACCAAGGTGATGGACATGGCGGAGAAGCCGATCTCCATCCGGCCTTCGAAGGCGGCGGTGCGCTTCTCCTTGCCCATGTCCAGGTGCCGTTGGATGTTCTCCAGCACTACGGTGGCATCGTCCACCAAAATGCCGATGATGAGCGACATGGCCAGCAAGGTCATCAGGTTGAGCGTGTAGCCGAGCAGCCACATCGCGGCGAAGGCGGTGATCAACGAAGTAGGGATGGCCACCGCCACGATGAGCGCGTTGCGGAAGCTGCGCAAAAAGAGCAGCATCACCAGCGATACCAGCAGCACCGCCAATCCCAGGTCGAACACCACGGAGTTCACTGCGGCGATGGTGTTGTCCGTGCTGTCGTCGGTGATGGTGAATTGCACGTGGTCCGCAGCGTTGCGCCCTTCGACCTCAGCGAACTTTTCACGCACGGCCATGGACATGTCCACGGCGTTGGCATCGCCTTGCTTCTTGATCAGCAGGCCGATGCCGTTGGCGCCGTTGAAGCGGCTCACCGAGGTGGTCTCCTTGATGCCGTCGCGCACTTCGGCCACGTCGCGCACATGCACAGGGCTTCCCGGCACGGGCATGGCCAACTGCACTCCGGCGATGTCCTCCACGCGGTTGAACTTGCCCACTAAGCGCACCGTGCTGCTTTCCGTATCGGTCTCCACATTACCCGCTGGCAGATCGATGCCCGCGCGGTTGATGGCCTCGGTGACCTGGAGGAACGAGATGCCGTACTGTTTCAACTTGCCGAGGTCCACCAATACCTGGATCTCGCGCTCCTCGCCGCCCAACAGGGTGATCTCGGCCACGCCCTTCACCTGCTGGATCTGCGGCAGGTAGTCGTCCTTCATGCGTTGGAAGAATTCCGTGGGGGGCAGGTCGCTGGTGGCGCTCACCGACATCACGGGCAGGTCGTTGGGCGACACCTTGCTCATCACCGGGCTCAGGATGTCCGCCGGCAGGTCCTTGCGGATGTTGTCGATGTAGCGCTGGGCATCCTGCATGGCCTGGTCCAGGTTGATGCCGTACTTCATGTTGGCGATCACCACCGAGGCGTTGGGCAGGGATTTCGTGACCAGATAGTCCACGCCCTCCAGGTTGGAGAGGGCATCCTCGATCTTGCGCGATACGGAGGTTTCCACCTCGTTGGGTTCTGCACCGGGGTAGCCGGTGCGGATCACCAGCACGGGCTGGTTGAAGTCGGGCATGAGCTCGTAGCTCAGGTTCATGTACCCGATGATGCCCAGCAGTGCGAAGACGCTGAAGAGCACGATGATCAGCGAGGGCCGCCCGATCGATATCTCGGTAATGTTCATGGCACAGGGACGTTATTGCGCGGCGACAACGGCACCGTCGAACAGGTTGATGAGGCCCTTGGTGATAATGATGTCGCCAGCATGAAGGCCGCTGGTGACCACGGAACGGTTGCCCAGTGTGCCGGAAACCGTGACAGGTTGCAGCGTGGCCTTGCCCTCTTTCACGAGGTACACCTTTGCGCTACCGCTTCCCCCGGTGATGGCCGCAGAAGGGATGACCACGCCATGGGCACTGCTCCGTTCCTGCACATGCACCTTGCCGAACATACCCGCAAGGATCCGCTGATCCGCCGTGTTGCGCACTACCAGTTGCACCGGGAAGCTATTGGCCATGTTGGCCTTGCTGCCGACCACCGCCACCTTGCCGGCGAGGCGCATATCCGGATCGTTGTCCGTGCTGAGGCTGAACTCCTCTGCCGTGTTGAAGAAGCCGATATCGCCCTCGGGGATGTTCACCGTAAAGCGCAGCGTGGCGATGTCGGTGAGCTGCACCAAGGGCACGCCCGGCGCGGCGAATGCCCCCACTTCGGTGAGCTTGGCGGTGACGACGCCATCGAACGGCGCGCGGATGGTGGCCTTGGCGATATGCTCTACCAACGTGGCCTTCTGCACTTCCGCAGCGCGAAATCCCAGTTGGGCTTTCTCAAGCTGCACGCCCTGCACGGCATCGGCCTGGGCCAGCACGGTGTAGCGCGCCACATCGGCGCGCAGGCCGTCCAGTTGCACCTCCACGCCTTGCAGTTGCAACTGCAGCAGTGATCGGTCCAGTTGCACCAAGGGCTGGCCTTTGGTCACGCGGCTGCCCACATCCACCAGCATGCCAGTGATCTTCCCCTGCACCTCGGCGCTCACCTTCACCTCGCGGTCCGGTTCGAAGGTGCCGGTGAACACCCGTTCCTCCGAGGCCGAACCCGCCCGTACGGTATCCACCTGCACGGAGATCGCTTTCTCCTTGTTGTAGTGGTACACCTTGGAAAGGGCCTCCTGCTTGTTGCCCGCAAGCCTCAGCACCACAATGCCCAGCAGCACCAGTGGAAGGAGGATGTACAGCAGCTTCCGCTTGTTGTTCTTGGTTGCCATGTTCGCTTAGTTGAGGGTGGCGAGGTTTCCGGTGAGTTTCTTCAGTTCCAGGTCGGCCTTGAGGAAATCGACGAGCGAGCTGAGGTAGTCCTGTTGTGCTTCGCGCAGTGCGTTGTCGGCCAGCAGCACATCGGTGAGGCTTGCGGTGCCCTGCTGTTGCTGCAAAACGGTTTGCGCATAGATGCGCTGGGCCAGCACCACTTGGCTTGCCCGGTCGTTGATGGATGCCTTGGCAATGGCCGACTGCCGCCGCGCATTGGCCGCCTGCATATTTGTGCGCTCGGTGAGCAGCTCGTAGCGCAGCTTATTGTTGTCCAGCTCCATGTTCTTCTGCTTGACCCTGCGTTGCAGCGCCATGCCGTTGAACAGCGGGTAGCTCAGTTGCACGCCGCCGAAGCCCACCGGATGAAAGGTGAGGAACTCGTTTGGGGCCTTGTCGTAGCCGAAGCCGTTGGTGCCGTACGTGGCGAAAAGGCGGAGCGAAGGCAACAGGCCCGAGCGCTTGATGGTGCGCAATTCGTCACCCAGCAACTGGCCCTGCATCTTCACCAGTTGCAGCTCGGTGATCGCGGATGGCGGTTGTTCACTGTTCGGGTCGAATTGGACTTGGGGATCCACGGCAAGCGCACGTTCCGCAGGCAGGCCGATGGCGATCTTCAGGCCCTCGATCACCTGTTGGTAGCGGCTGTCCACGTTCGCGCGCTGGGTGGTGAGTTGCGCCTGCTGCAGCCGCACTTTGTCCACGTCGCTGCCCTTGGCCAGCAACTGTGACCGCAGCAGTTCCATGTTGCCCAACAGGCGGCCGGTGTTCACCAGATTGCTGTCCAAGTAGGCGAGTTGGTGATGCAGTACCTGCGCGTTGTAGTACAGCCCGGCGATCTCATACCGGGCATCCTCCCACGCCTTCCTGTACTGCAGGTCCGACACTCCGGCCGCCGTGCCCGCCATTTGCACCGCGCCGTACACCTGCGGATCATATAGGGGCATGGCCAGTTGCAGGTTGGCGTTGATGTTGTGCGGGACGCCGAACTGTGCTTCCTTGAACAGCCCCTCGGGTGCCTGTGGGTTGAAGGTGGCCAGCGGCATGAACTGGTAGGGCAGGTCAGTGAAGTACTTGTACTCGGCGTTGGCGCTGAGCTTCGGCAGCAGGTTGGCCTGTACCTCCCGCTCGCGCTGGCTGGCCCGCTCCATATCGTTGCGACCCATCATCATCGTCTTGTTCCGCACTTGAGCGGTGTCGAAGCACTGCTTCAAGGTCCACACGGGCTGCCCCTGCACAGCGTGAACGGCACTGAAGAGGAGGAGCGCCATTAACTGTTTGCGAATGTTCACTAACATAGTTGGGCAAATTTTTTTAAGACGTCACACAAGTCAAAGAGTAGAACGTCACCGGCCCGCGCGTGCCAGGTGCACCGTAACTCTGCGCTGATCCATCCCACCTGTTCATCCGTCCGTTGTACATCGTTTTCAGTTGTTCGTTGAAAGCATCTTCAACACCCCGTCAAGGACTGTCCTTCCGTCCTTCACCAAATTGGCCCGGTTGCCGCTCACCTTCCACTTCAGCACCGCCAAGCGCATGCTACCCACCACAATCGTGGTGAGCGTGGCGGGACTGAGCAGCTTGCTGTACTCCCCAGCTGCCTGCCCCGTCTTGATGTTGTCCGTCACGTGGCCCTGCATCACGTCCATGATATCGGCCACCTTCGCACTCAGGCGCTTGTCGTAGTGGAAGATGTTCTCCGCGAAAATGACGCTCACCACCGAAGGCTTCGCCGTGAAGGCCCGAAGCTGTGAATCGAAGACGGCGCGCAGTTCCTCAGCGGAGGAACCGTACGAAAGCGAACGGACATCAGCCAAGCGGGCCACCATCTCTGCTGAGAAGTAGTTGAGCAGGCCCAGCAGGATGGCGTTCTTGTTCTCGAAGTGGCGGTACAGCGCGGGTTCGGAAAGGCCCAGGTCCGCCGCGAGGTTCTTGATGGTCAGTGTCTGGATGCCATGCGCATCGATCCGCTGGGTGGCGGCCTCCATGATCTCGATCTGGCGTTCGGTGAAGGGTTGCATGGCGATGCGGAGGGTTGACGGGGCAAAGTTAGTTATCGTTTACTAACGCTGCCGAATAATTTGCGGGCGGCACCCGCGAGGCGGTGGTCGATCGGTTCCCGCTCATCATGGCCCCCACCCCTCCCCCCGGCACGCTCCTTGCCCACCGCGTGCCCGCCCTACCGATCTTCGCCCCATGCGTTCCACTCTGCTTGCGCTCACCCTGTTGAGCGGCCTGGCTTCCGTTGCCCAGTACGACAGTCCCGCCGACCCCGCCACGCTGCCCGCCTGGATGCAGGAAGTGGCCTGGGACACCAAGCCCGTGCGCACCACCCTGCCCGATCGCGCGCCGCTGCACACCAACACCTTCACCGGCACATGGAGCGTGCAGAAAGAGGGCGGCCGCCGGTTCGACTTCTGGAGCGACAAGCACCGCGTGGTGGTCCAGGACATCGACCAGAAGGGCACATTGCGGCGCATGTACTTCATCGACCTGGCCGCCAACATCCGCATGGCGGCCGGCAGCGATAACGGCACCGTGCATTTCATGGTGGACGACATGCACATCCCGCAGGCGGGCTACTTCCGCGAGATCTGGAGCGAACGCGTGGAGCCCGCGGGCCGCGCGGAAGTGATCCTCGGCGAACCATGCCAGGAAGTGGTCGGCATCGACGGCAACAACGACACCACATACTACTGGCGCACCCGCCAGCACCCCGACCTCTTCGCCGACATGCGGGTGTGGGCGCCGTGGCTGTGCCGCGAAGGCGAGCTGGAGTACCTCACCGCCCTCACGGATGCACCCGCCGGTGCCAGCATGCGCGCGCGGTGGGGCAAGCGCGGGTACAGTACGCCGGCGGGCAGCATCGAGGTGCTGGCCATCACGCCCGGGGCCTGGCCCATGCCCACGATCGAAGGGCGGCGCGGCCATGTGATCGAGCGGCGCTTCCTGTGGAACAACAACAGCGGCATCGGGCGCCTTCCCGCGTGGATGCGCGCCTACGTGAGCCACCTGGATCCCGACGCCCTGCCCGTCGCATTCACCCCCGCACCCGAGAAACGCGCCATCCCCGACAACAAGTTCATCGGCACGCTCACCGCCGAAACGCCCTCGATGACCCTGGGTTTCGCGGACAAGGACGGCCGACGCGATACCACGCACCAGCTGGCGAAATACAGCTACTGGGCCGATGCCCGCCGCGCCGTGTTGATCATGGACGATCCCGACCACGAAGGCTACCTCTTCTATGCCGTGGACCTGGACCACGACGTGGTGATGGCCGCGCACAACGAGCTGCACAGCTACGTGATCCCGCGCTTGTACATCAGCACCTTGCAGCAGGTGGGCTTGAAGGAGTTCGGGCGCGGGCTGGACATGCCGATGACGGCCACCGGGCAATACCGCACCATACTGGGCCGCAAGTGCGAATTGCACACCACCAGCGAACGCTTCCTCAGCCACTTCTTCATTCCCACCAAGCCGGTACTGAACCCGGTGTTCGACATGCGCAACTGGATGCTCCAGCGCATGGGCCAGAAGATGAAGGACCTGCTGTTCTTCGGCGTGGCCGACCAGCCCATGCCCATGGCCGTGATGGGCACGCACCTCACGAGCTACAAGCGCGGCAAAGCCAAGCCGCCCGTGGCCGACCTGCGTTACTACCGCGTGTACGATGAGCGGTTGGAACGCGACCGGGGACCGCAGGAGCAGGTGATCGAAGAGCGGATCATCAGCGTGGAGGAAATGATGGGTGGTGAAAACGTGGTGATGGAAGCCAGCCCGGACATCGAACCGGCACGCGGACCCGATGAGGAACGCGTTCGGCGCAGGGACGATGCCGACCTGGAGATGCTGATGCCTGCGCACGATCCCAAGCCCGTCATGCTCGTCGCAGGTCCCGAGGGCGATGGTCACCGACCACCGCCCATGCGCGCGGTGGAAGGCACCAGACAACCCACGGCGGGGTCGGGCACGGGCGAGGGGCGTGCGGACCGCGCGAAACTCCCGCCCTTCATGGAGGATGTGATGGCGCGCCCCACCAATCACTTCATCGGCACGGCGCTGCTGGAATACACCCTCACCAACAGCCAAGGCGAGACCCGCACCTGGACCGTGCGCTACGCCAGCGACAGCACCCGCATGGTGGTGATCGGCCGGAGCGCGGACCCATTGCCCAACGGCATCACCCGCACCTATTTGATCGATCGCCGGTCCGTTACCGAGACCGTGTACGTGTTGTTGGCGGACAGCACGGTGAACCAAGGCACGCAGCCGCTGAAGCCCCGCTTCACTTCCGTCTTCCCACCGGCACATCCGGACAGCCTGCTCAGCGGCACGAAGAAGATCCTGGGCCGCACCTGCGAAAAGCGCCTGTACGAGATCCCCACCACGCGCCGCGCAAGCTGGGTGGACCCCGCAACGCCGTCCCTCTTCCAGGACGTGGTGGGCGCACGCAAGAAATGGGGCGGCATCGAGGTCCTCCTGCTGGGGAACATGGTCACCGGCACCGCGCCCGGCATGCCGCTGGAAGTGGACTACACCTACCACGGCGGCGACCACTTGGTGATGAAGGTGCTGGAGCTGAAGCCCGGCCCGGTGGACCCGCAGGTGTTCGAGATCACAAAGGACAGCTGGAAGTGACAATAGACTATCGGCCCGCCTCCCGGAGGGTGGCCCGCCTCCTGGAGGGCAGGCCCGCCTCCCGGAGGGCAGGCCCGCCTCCCGGGGGGTAGGTCTCAAGTCCTTGACACTGCTGGGGCGGCCTTGTGGGCCGGGGCGGCACGCGCATCACCCGATACGGTGGTGGAGGTCCCGCTCCCACATTACCCGGCTGCGGAAGGGTTCCATCATGCGGCCATTCCACCGCAACAGGCCTTCATCCTGCCCGGCGGGCTACATTCGTTCACCCCTGCACAAGCCGGTCCGCCATGTCGCTCCAAAAAGAGATCATTGAGGCTTTGGACCTGAAGTGCGACTTCACGACCGTCTTCGGCTGCGTTGCGGACGGGAAGTTCAGCTACGAGAACATGACGACCGAGGAAAGGACGCAGGTCCTGGCGAAGATCGTGGACAGGAAGTAC
>JAVFAQ010000095.1:0-10005 GCA_034002325.1 Flavobacteriales bacterium
CTACGGCCTCTACGGGCTGTGGCTGCTGCCCATGCTCGCCGGCGAGGTCTACTTCATCCTGCTGCGCGCTTACAGCCGGGCCCTGCGCCGCACGGTGCACCCGATCGTGGTGCGCGAACTGCTGCTGCGCTTCATGCAGACGGCGATCATCCTGTACCAGGCCTGGTGGCCCATGCCCTTCGGCTCGTTCATCGTGGCGTACAGCGGCCTGTTCGTGCTGGCCACCCTGCTGCTGGCGGGCGACCTGTGGCGGGCCGGCCACTTCCGCATCGCCCTGCACCAGCGCTGGCTGCCCCTGCGGCTGCGGCGCACCATGTTCACCTACGGCCGCTACACCCTCACCGCCAGCCTCACCGGCGTGGTACTGGGCAACATCGACCAGATCATGATCGGTGCGCTGCTGGGCGACGGCCTCAGCCAGGTGGCCTTCTATGCCGTGGCGTTCTACTTCGGATCGGTGATCGCCGCCCCCGGCCGTGCGCTGCACCATGCCGCCATGCCCGCCGTGGCCGATGCCTGGAAACGCCGCGACATGCCCGTGCTGCGCCGCATCTATTCCGGCTCGTCCATGGCGCAGACGGTGGTGAGCGGCTTCCTGTTCGTGCTCATGTGGGGCAGCATCGACGACCTCTTCACCCTGCTGCCCGGCAGCTACGCCGGTGCCGCGCCCGTGGCCATCGTGGTGGGCCTGGCCTACTACCTCAACAGCATGGTGGGCCTCAACCAGGGCATCATCGCCATGTCGCGCTCCTATCGCCTCGATGCCTGGACGAGCATCGTGCTGCTGGTGCTGAACGTCACCGGCAACTTCTTCCTGGTGCGCGCCTTCGGGATCGTGGGCGCCGCATGGGCCACGTTGCTATCGCTGCTGCTGGTGAACGCCTACCGCACCGGCCACCTCTTCCACCGGCACGGACTGTGGCCCTTCCAATGGCGCACCGTGTTCGCCGTGCTGCTGGTGGCGGCCATGGCCCTGGTGCTGCCCTGGGTGCCCTTCACCGGCGACCCGCTGTGGGACATCGTGCTGCGCAGTGCCGCGATCGCCCTCACCTACTGGCCGGCCGCCTACGTGATGGGCCTGCTGCCTGACCTGATGGCGTTGGTGCGGCGGGAGCGTGGGTGAGCGGGAGGGTGGGTGGAAGGGTGCCAAGGTGAGAGGGTGAGAGGGTGCGAGGGTGAGAGGGTGCCAGGGTGCCAGGGTGCCAGGGTGGAAGGGTGCCAGGGTGCCAAGGTGCGAGGGTGAGACGGTGAGAGGGTGCCAGGGTGCCAAGGTGAGAGGGTGGAAGGGTGAGAGGGTGAGAGGGTGAGAGGGTGAGAGGGTGCCAGGGTGCCAGGGTGCCAAGGTGCGAGGGTGAGAGGGTGAGAGGGCCGGAGGGGCCGGAGGGGCCGCATAGGTGCCCACCGCGTCAAAAGCTGCGGCCCACGCCCACCACGTAGCGGAAGCCGACATGATCGGCCTCGGCCTCGGGCACGGCTGAAAGCACGAAGGGCATGTCGAAGCGCACGGTGAGGGGCTTGATGCCGGTGAAGCGGCCGAAGCGTTTGATGGTGAGCGCGGCACCGGCGCCGGCATCGGCGCGGGCCGCAGCGAGGCGCAGGCGGTCGCGGTCCGTGGCGGCGGTACGGTACCCCATCACGCCCACGTCGCCGAAGAGGTACACGTCCAGGTGCAGCACGCTGGCCAGCTTGCCGGGCCGCCACTTCACCAGGCCGTCCAGGTCCAGTTCACCACTGGCGGAAAGGCCGGTGTTGCCCATGTACGTGAGGTGCATGTGCCCATCGGCATCGATCTCGGGGGCCAGGTAGCCGGCATAGCCGCGCAGGCCCAGGCCGCCGCCATGGTGGAAATGGCCCGGCACGGCGCCCATGCCCAGCCATTCGTACGGCACGAAGCCCACGCTGCGCACGTACTTGTCCTCCATCATCTCCTCCGGCGAGGCGCCCGCCAGGTAGAGCGCGCTCTCCTTCGGGGTGGCACCCGTGCCGTACTGCCCGAACAGGCGCGTGCGCAACTCCAGCCCGCCCATCCGCATGGTGTTCACGGCGGTGAGGCGCAGCTGGGCGTAGGTGCTCTCGGCGCCCACCGCGCTGCTGCGCAATTGCGCGTGCAGGTGGCCCCCGCCACGGCCATGGGCGAAGCTCCGGCGCACCCCGGCATCGAACGCGCCGTTCACGCGGTCCAGCTCCCAGAGCCCGGGGTAGAGCAGGTAGGTGAGGTCGCTGCTGTCGCGGCGCACCATGTACATCAGGGCCACCTCGGCCTCGGTGCGGCGGTCGGGCAGTTGCCAGCGCATGCCGGCCCGGTAGCGCTCCAGGCCGTCGAGCATGCGCGCCTCGGCGAACACCGCGGAACCCTTCAGCAGCTTCTCCGTGCCGTTCTCGTAGCGCAGGTTGAAGGAGACGGGATCGAAGCCGGTGTCGGTGTTGCCGGGGATGGAGTCGGCCAGCAGGGCGGGGTTGCCGGGCGGCAGGTGCTGCCCCATCCCGGTGTTGAGCCAGGCCGTGGCATGCAGCCGATGCTTGTACTGCATGTAGCTGCTGTTGAAATGCACCCCGGCCTTCACACCGTCGTAGCCGTTCCACCAGATGTCGGGCCGCACGAAGCCCTCGTACACGCGCCGGTCGGGCGGGCGGGGCAGGTGGTGGTCCAGGGTGATGGACATGGGCATGCGCATGTGGTCGTTCATCGGATGCACATCGGCCAGGCGGCCCGATGGATCGATGGTGACCTGCTCGATGCCCGAGGGGATGTCCACCTGCAGCACATGGTCCCTGTTCAGCTCGTCGAAGCCCGTCCAGCGCGGCAGCACGGTGGCCTGCGTCCGTTTCACGAACCAGGTGTTGGGCACATGGAAGTCGTGCATGGTGCCGTCCTTGGCGGTGACGCGCACATCCAACGGCATCTGCATGGCCCCCCGTCGGCGGAGGTGGATCTCCTGCCCATCGTCGCGGTGGCGGCCTTTGACACGGCGTACCGCGTAGTCCACGCGCTTGTCGCTCTCGATCCATTGGTCGAAGAACCAGTCGAGCTCCGCGCCGGTGCGGTCCACGAAGCTCTGGCGCATGTCCTCGGGGTACGGGTGGCAGGTGCGCCATTGATCGACGTAGTGGCGCATGGCCTCGAGGAAGAGCGAGTCGCCGAGCACGTACTGCAGGTTGTAGAGCATGGCGGCGGTCTTGTAGTACACATGGCGGTATCCGCCGCGCAGGCCGGTCACGTGGCCGAACTCATCGCTGTGCACGTTGATCGGGGGCACCTCGTCGCGCACGGCATCGGGCATGTACCCGCGGTACACGGCATGCTCGCGGGCCAGCGGCGCGGGGCGGTAGCGCGCCTCGTAGCGGCTGCGGGGCGGGTCCGTCACCAGGGTATCGCCATCGATGCGCTCCAGGGCCCAGGCGGTGAGGAACTGCGTGAAGCCCTCGTCCATGAACGCGCGGTAGGTCTCGTTGCTGCCCACCATGCCGAAGAACCAGTTGTGGCCCACCTCATGGGCGAGCAGGTCGCGGTAGCCGGGATCGCGGCCGCCGTCCAGCGTGAGCATGGGGTACTCCATGCCGTCGCGTGCATCGGCCACCACCATCTTGGGGTAGGCGTACATGCCGAAGTCCTCGCTGAACACGCGGACCAGGTCGGCGGTGAACGATGCGGCGTTCTGCCAGCCGCTGGCATGGGGCTCCTGGGCCACGGCCACGCACAGCACACCACCTGCCTGTCCGGCAGGCAGGTTCCATTCGGCCTCACCGATGCGGTAGGTGGGATCGGCGGTGAAGGCGAAGTCGTGGACGTTCTCGGCATGGTAGCGCCACACCTTGCGCGTGGTGCCGTCGGGCGGGATGATCACGCTGGGCGGCTCGTTCCAGGGCTTGTCCTTGAAGTTGGCCAGGTCCAGCTTGGCACGCAGCTCCGGGGGCAGCACCTCGTCCCTGTTCTGCAGCCACCCGGTGGCCTCCACGATGTACTCGTGCGGCAGGTCGAGCGCCACGTCGAAGGTGCCGTACTCGCCGTAGAACTCGTGGCCCAGGTGCTGCTGCACGTCCCACCCGCGGCGGCGGTCGTACACGGCGATGCGCGGGTACCAGTGTACGCCGTCGTAGTGTTTCTGCCCCCATGCGTTGAAGAGCTTCATGCGGCGGCCCAGGCCCATGGCCCAGTGGGTGGTGAACTCGCAGAGGAAGGTGACGCTTCCGCCGGGCGGCAACGGTGCGGGCAGCCACGCCTTGAGCACGGTGTTGTCCTGCTCGGTGCGCAATGCGGTGCCGTCGGCGCTGAGGGTGCGCACCACGGTGCCGGCCCCTTCGGGCATGGGGCGGCCGCGGAGTTTCTCCAGGTGCGAGCCCGCGGAGTAGGCCTCTTGGTAGAGGTGGAAGAACACGTGGTGCAGCGTGTCCGGCGAATTGTTGTGGTAGAGCAGGGTCATGCGCCCCTCCACCAGGTCGCGGCGGTCGTCGAGGCGCGCGTGGATGTGGTGGTACACGTCCTGCTGCCAATAGCCGGGGTACGGCGGCCGATTCCCCCAGTACTCGGGATTGGCGGCGCTGCGGTAGGTGTCGGGCTGGTGGCGGGGATCGTACTGCTGGGCCGGGGCCTGCCAAGCCAAGGCCAGTACGATGATGCAGAGGGAAAGACGGTGCATGGCGGTACGGCCCGAATATATCGCAGCGGGGTCAAGGGGCCTCCTCGCGCGGGCGCAGGGTGCCGGCCCGGCTTCGGCGCGCCCGGGCGATGCTGATATTGAGCTCATAGCCCACCAGCAGCACGATCATGTTGATGTAGATCCAAAGCTGCACCGCGAGGATGGCGCCGATGGAGCCGTAGAGGGCGTTGTAGTTGGTGATGTTGTTGAAGAACCACGCCAGCGCCTGCGACACCAGGATCACCAGCGCCACCGCCAGCATGCTGCCCGGGGTGAAGATGCGGAAGCGCCGGTTGCCGGGGTCGCCCACGTTGTAAAGCAGGGAAACGGAGAAGGTCACCAGCAGGATGGTGACGGCCCACTTCACGGCGAATGCCAGGAACACCTGCACGCCGGAGAGCAGCAGGCCCGCGTCCTCCAGCCACCGGATCACGCTGCCGCTCACGGTGAGCAGGGGCACGGCCAGCACGCCCACCATGGTCAAGGCCAACAGCAGGCCCAGGCTCAGCAGGCGCTGCTTCAGGGGGCTGTGCCAGCGTGCCAGGTTGGTGCTGCGGCTGAAGCCCTCGAGGATGGCGTTGATGCTGTTGCTGGCGAAGAACAGGCCGGTGACGAAGCTGATCGAGAGCAGGGTGCCGTGCTTCCGCACCAGCAGGTCCTCCAGCGTGTTCTCGATGAAGCGGAACACCTCGCCGGGCATCATCTCGCGGAAGGAACCCAGCAGGCGGGCCTGGAAATCGGTGATGGGCACGTAGGGGATCAGCGTGAGCAGCACGATCAGCGCCGGGAACAGGGCGAGGAAGAGCTTGAAGGCGATGGCGGCCGCGCGGGTGACCAGGTGCCCCTTGGTGAGGGCGGCGAAGAAGAAGCGGGCGATCTCGTACACGCTGAAGCCCTCGAAGCCCGGCGGCTTCGCCGCGTGCGCCCAGCGCAGGGCATTGCGCGTGGCGCGCGAGAACAGGATGCGGCGCCGGATGCGGGACCACATGGCGGTCACATGGCCTTGAGGCTGAGGTCCAAGCTGGAGACACTATGGGTGAGGGCGCCCACGGAGATGAAGTCCACACCGGTGAGGGCGTACGCGCGGGCGTTCTCCAGGGTGATGCCCCCGGAGGCCTCGGTCTCCACGCGGCGGGCGATGAGCTTCACGGCCGCACGCAGGTCGTCGGTGGCGAAGTTGTCCAGCATGATGCGGTCCACACCGCCCGTGGCGAGCGCCTCCTGCACCTCGTCCATGTTGCGCGCCTCCACCTCGATGGGCAGCGTGCGCCCCAGCCGCTGTCGGTAGGCCTGCACCGCCGCCACGGCCCCGGAAATGCCGCCGGCCATGTCGGCATGGTTGTCCTTGATCATCACCATGTCGTACAGGCCCATGCGGTGGTTCACCCCGCCGCCGATGCGCACGGCCCACTTCTCGATGTGGCGCAGGCCGGGGGTGGTCTTGCGCGTGTCGAGCACCCGGCAGCGCGTGCCCTCGAGCGCCTGCACGAAGCGGCGGGTGAGGGTGGCGATGCCGCTCATGCGCTGCATGAAGTTGAGCAGGGTGCGCTCGGCGATGAGGATGCTGCGCGCGGGCCCCATCACGATGAAGGCCACCTCGCCGGGCTGCACCAGCGCACCGTCCTCCAGGAGGACCTTGACGCTGAGCGCGGGGTCCACCCGGTGCATCACGGCCCGGGCCAGCTCCACGCCGGCCAGCACGCCGGGCTGCTTCACCAGCAGGCGGGCCGCGCCCGGGGTGCCGGCGGGGATGGTGGCCAAGGTGGTGTGGTCGCCGTCCCCGAGGTCCTCGCCCAGGGCGCGCTCGATCAGGATGTCGGTCCCTTCGGGCAGCACGGCTCAAAGATCGTTCTTGCTCGGCTCGATGCGCAATTGCTTCACCTGGTAGTCGCCCTCCCCTTTCTTGAGGAAGAAGGTGGTGCGGAAGTAGCCCGTGCGGGTGCGCAGGATGCCGATGAAGTACTGGTCGCCGAACTTGTTCACCCCGCTGTGCTCGATGGCCAGGCCCACGGGCGGGTGGTCGTTGAAGAACTTGCGCAGGATCTGCTCCGCCTGGGCCTTGCTGTACACGTCCGAGCTGCCCGGCAGGGTCAGGTCCACATCGGCGATGAAGCGGGCGGCCAGTTCACTGGAATTGCCCGTGCGCAGCGCCTCGGCCACCTTGTCCTTCACCGCGTCCTGGGCCAGGGCGCCGGCCCCGGTCAGCAGCAGGGCCAGAACGGTCACGAGGGGTCTCATCCGTGTCATGGGTTTGAGGGCCGTGCTTCCCAAATACCGCGCCAAGGTCCGAATTGTGCGGCCGGATCGCAAGCCCGTTCTTCGCGCCATGCGGTACCGGCTGGTGATGGTGGGCAAACATGCGCGCGGCCACGTGCAGGAAGGGGTGCGTGAATACGTGGGGCGCATCGTGCGGATGGCCCCGCTGGACGAGGTGGTGGTGCCCGAGGCCGGCCAGGGCGGGCCCGGGCACCAGCGGCGGGCCGAGGGGCAACGCCTGCTGGCGGCCTTGCGGCCCGAGGAGCGCGTGATCGCCCTGGACGAACGCGGCGAGCTGATGACCAGCCGGGAGTTCGCCGGCCACCTCGTCCGCCTGCAGGACACCGGCGTGCGCCAGGTGGCCTTCGTGGTGGGCGGCGCCTACGGGCTGGACGAGCCGGTACGCGCGCGGGCCGACATGCTGCTGTCGCTATCGCCCATGACCTTCCCCCACCAACTGGTGCGCCTGCTCTTCGTGGAGCAGCTGTACCGCGCGCTGATGATCATGCGCGGCAGCGGCTACCATCATTGAGGGCGGCACGCGGCGACCTTGATCGAGGAGCGTTCAGACCGCGTCCGAAGCCGTGAACAGGCCCTCAACGCCGGGAACGGGTGCGAAAATGCGCTTGTAGAGCGCCACCAGTTCCTCATCGGCGAACAAGGCGCGGAACGCGGGCACATCGACCAAGGGTTCGAAGCGGCGCAGGTAGCGGTCCCGGGGACCGTTCACCGGCGCAGTGCCATCGAAACTGCTGCCTCCGCCAAAGTTCCCCACCTCTTCGATCACCGCATCGGGCCGTGTACTGCCCAGGGCCTCCCCCATCCGGCGTCGATATGCCAGGTCGGTCACCCAGCGGTTGTAGTCGAGCACATGCCACATGGACCCTTCATCCGCCGTGCGTTCGCGCCACTCCAGGAAGGTGCGTGCATGCGTCTTCCACAGGTCCACCAGCTGGGCGCGATGGGCGGCATCCGTTCGGAAGCGCAGGCCGCGATCGCGCTTCCACACGTACCGGCTGGCGAACAGGTTGAACGGATCGCGCAGGATGAGCACATGATGCACCTGCCGCCGCTCGCCGAACCATTCGGGGCGCACTTCGCGCTCCACCGCCATGGGATCAAGGTCCTCATAGCTCGTGATGATCGCCGGCTCGCCCTCCCCACGCCGCATCCGTTTGATGGGCGCCGTGGCCGGGTGCTGGCCGACTTGCAGGTCGTTGCAGAAGATCACCCGGCCTTCCCGGCCCTGCATCAGCCATTCGATCACGGCGTGGTTGCCCGTACGTCGCATGCCGTACACCTGGTAGTGTACCTTAGGTGATGAGCGGCGCACCACATGATAACAACCGCGATGCACCATGTCTGACACCTTCCACTTCACCGGCCGCACAAGCGGGGCCCGGTTCGCCAGGTCGTTCAGTCGGGCCATCACCGGATGCATCCTGCAGTGGGGTTCATCCGTGCATGGGGCCGGGCCGCCGCAGGCCGGTGCGGTGTGCGGAGGCCGCACATGGAATGAGAGCGCAGGAGGACCGGACGGGCCGCTGCGGCCTGGGGACGGGTACGTTGGACGAGGAAGCCATCGGGGGCACAAATAACGGTCGATCGGCCCGGCCCCTCACCGGCGGTATACTTGCGCCATGCGCGTGTTCAGCATTTCGGTGACCAAGAACGAGGCCGACGTGATCGAGGCGAACCTGCTCGACGCCCTGCGCTGGAGCACGGCCATCTTCGTGATGGACAACGGCAGCACCGACGGCACTTGGGAGATCGTGCAGCAGGTGGCCGCCCGGCACCCGGCCGTGGTGGCCTGGAAGCAGTGGGACACGCCCTTCCTCGAGGGCCTGCGGGGCCACGTGTTCAATGCGTTCCGGGACCGGGCCATGCCGGGCGATTGGTGGTGCCTGCGCCTGGACAGCGACGAGTTCCACATCGGCGACCCGCGCACGGTGCTGGCCCGGGTGCCCGCCCATCATCATGTGGTATGCAAGGACAGCATCGAGTACCGGATCACCCGGGAGGATGCCGATGAGCACGTGTTCACCGGTCGCTTCATCGATGACCGGGACAAGATCCGGTACTACCTGCCGCTCACCTGGCGCGAGGTGCGTTTTTTCCGGCACCGGCCGCGGCTCACATGGGACGAGCGGCTGCCCTTCCCCCGGCACATCGGTATCGTGGCCCGCGAGTTGGTGCCCGTGCGGCACTACAAGTTCCGCAGCCCACGGCAACTCGCCCGGCGGTCGGCCGCACGGCAGCGGATCGTGGACGACGCGGTGGCCGCCCATGGTGCCGACCACCCCGGCCTGGGCCCTTGGCGCAAGATGGCCGCCCACGAGCTGAACGACCACGGACGGTATTACGCCCGCAAGGACCTGCTGTTCGATGATGGCACCGTTCCTCCACCGGTCCGGGGCACCATGAACGCGCACCGCAACAAGTGGTACGCCCGCCTGGCCATGCGGGCGCTGCACGGCACGGGGCTGTGGCCCTGAACCGACGCCCCGCCGGCCCGCTCTACTTTCGCCGCCATGCAGTCCATCATGTCCTCGGCCATGCGCAACATCACCATTGCGCCGTGGGAGTACATGGTCCTGGTGCTCTACCTGTTCATCATCGGCATGGCCTTCGCCTCACGCAAGCGACGCCATGTCCGAGATCGGCCGGAGTACAAGTACTATTTGTGGGGCGTGTATGCCAAGGTCCTGGGCGGGTTCGCATTCACCATGGTGTACATATTCCATTACAAATCGGGCGATGTGTTCAGTTTCTTCGCATCGAGCAAGGTGCTCTCCAACCTGGCCTTCACGGACCCCGCCCGGTTCTTCGATGCCATGTTCTCCGAGAACAGCACGGCGAACTACTACCGCATCTTCGACCGCGGCACCGGCTACCCGGTCAATTACATCTATTGGGACGACCGCACCTACTTCCTGGTACGCCTGATCACACCGATCACGGTCCTGGCGTTCAACAGCTTCATCCTCACCACGGCCATCGTCAGCACCATCACCTACCACGGTGTATGGAAGCTCTACCGCACCCTGGTGGGCTACTACCCGAGCCTGCAGGGCCGCCTGGCCTTCGCCGTGCTCTTCATGCCATCCTCCGT
>JAVFAQ010000096.1:0-9949 GCA_034002325.1 Flavobacteriales bacterium
GCTGATGCCCACCACGCCGTGGGCCTTCAGGTGGTCGTCCAGGCCGGCGGTGCCGCCGGGGCGGCACCACACGTGGCTGAAGTACTTCACCACCAGCCCGGCGATGGTGATGGCGCCGCTCTCCTCCTCACCGTCCTTCACGCCGTAGTTGCCCACGTGGGCGGTGGCCAGGGCCATGATCTGGCCGGTGTAGCTGGGGTCGGTGAAGATCTCCTGGTAGCCGGTCATGCCGGTGTTGAAGCAGATCTCGCCGGTGGTGGTGCCCGTGGCCCCGATCGCCCGGCCCCGGAGCAACGTGCCATCGCTGAGCAGGAGGACGGCCTCGGGGCGGTGTACTTGGAGCATGGGCGGGCTTGGTGCGCGCAAAGATACCGGGCGCGGGCGATGGGGGCGCGGTCCATACATTTCCGTCCGGTGCCACCTCATGCCACGCTGGACCGCACACCCTTCGCTCGCTTGGTGCCTGGTGGCGCTGCACCTGGTCTTCATGGGCGTGCTGTACCACGTGCAGGGGGTGCAAGCGGACAAGGAGGCGCTGAAATACCTCGGCGCGGCGGCCGACCTGCTCCGGGGTGATGCCAGCGGGCTGCTGGGGCGCTACGCCCTGTATGCCGGGTACATCCTTTTCCTCGTGCCGTTCGTGGCCGTGGGCATGCCCCTGCTGGCCGTCGGCGTGCAGATGCTGTTGGGCGTGGCGGCGGCCTTTGCCCTGCGGCGCATGGTCTTGCGCGCCGGGGTGCCGGCCTCGGTGGCCAACGGGGCCATGGCGGTGCTGCTGTTCGCCCATCCGGTGCAGCAATGGTCGCTTTCCCTGTACAGCGAGGGGTTGTTCATTCCGCTCGTGGTGTTGTTCATGGAGCAGGCCCTGCATCCCCGCCCGCAAGGCTGGCGGCTCGTGCTGCTGGGCGCCTGCGTGGCCCTGGTACGGCCCACCGGTCTGCTCTTCGTGGTGCCGGCCGTGGTCCTGCCCGGTCATGGCTTCTTCGGGTGGCTGCCGGTCCGGCTGCGGTGGTGGCTCGCTGCGGCGCCGATGGCCGGCCTGCTCTTCGCGCCGGCCCTGCCGCCGGACCAACTGGCCGGCATCGTGCAGCAGCATGTGGTTCTGGGCTTTCCCCAACGGCCCGATGCCGCCTACGACCCGGCGGTGCGCACCCTGGCACAGGTGCAGGCCGAGGCGATCCGCGTGGACGGGGCGGCGCATTGGGCGTGGACACTGGTGCGCCGGGCGGTCGCCTTGTTCAACCCCATGCGGCCCTGGTTCTCGCACACGCACAACCTGATGGTGGCGCCGCTGCTGCTGCTCTACCCGGTGGCCTTGCGTGGCCTGTGGCGCACCCGGGGGTCGGCCATGGGCCGCACCTGCCTGGCGGTGCTGGCGTGGAATGCGATGCTGGTGGCGCTCACGTACGCCGAATGGGGCGGCCGGTTCCTGGCGCCGCTGCTGCCGGTGGTGGTGCTTTGCGCCGCGCTGGGCATGCCGGCACGGGCCGCCATGGCGGATCGGGGAACGAAGAAGGGGGCACCGTAGCGACGCCCCCTTCCCATGCTTGCGATCGCGGCCGCTCGGCCTTGGCCTCGCCATCGGCGGCGGGGCCGCGGGGGCCGGGCCGGACCGTCCACACCTGTTGATGAACGCGGACGGGGAGGCCTTGGTGCGCCTCCCCGTCCCTCGCTTGCCGGCGTGGTGCTCACTTCTCCACCTCGAAACTGACCTTGCAGTTCAGGCGGTACTCCACGATCTTGCCGTTCTTCACCACCGCGCTCTGGTTCTGCACGTTCACGCTGCGGACACCGCGCAGGGACTTGCCCGCTTCCTTCGCGGCGTTGGCGGCGGCGTCCTCCCAACTGGTCTTGCTGCTGGCAAGGAGTTCGATCACTTTCAGTATGGCCATGGTCCTGGTGTTTTTTGGGGGTTGGAGCGTACAAGGTACGCCGGGGCGGCGGTGGGCCGTGCAATGCACAAGGGGCGCCATTCCGGCGCCCCTTGTGCTCAGGTGCGGGGTACGGGTCACTCGGCCTTGGCCTCGCCTTCGGCGGCGGGGGCCTCGGGGGCCGGGTCGGCGGCCTTGGCGCCGGTGCCGCGGCGGCTGCGGCGTGTGCGCTTCACCTCGGTGCCGGCGGCCTTCTCGCGGGTGTAGGTGGTGTTGAAGTCCACCAGCTCGATCATGGCCATCTCAGCGGCATCGCCCAGGCGGTTGCCCAGCTTGATGATGCGGGTGTATCCGCCGGCGCGCTCGGCCACCTTGGGGGCCACGTCGCGGAACAGCACGGCGGTGGCCTCCTTGTTCTGCAGCTGGCTGAACACCATGCGGCGGCTGTGCGTGCTGTCGTCCTTGCTCTTGGTGATCAGGGGTTCCACGTAGCGGCGCAGGGCCCGGGCCTTGGCCAGGGTGGTCTCGATGCGCTTGTGGTCGATCAGCGAGATGGCCAGGTTGCTCAGCAGCGCGTCGCGGTGGGCCTTCTTGCGGCCCAGGGCGTTGTTCTTGTTGCCGTGTCTCATCGTCGTATGCGGTGCGTCGTTCCCAACGGGGCGGGCCAGGACCCGCCCCTCCGGTCACTCCTTGTCCAGTTTGAATTTGCTCACGTTCATGCCGAAGCTCAGGCCCTTGTTCTCCACCAGGTCCTCCAGCTCGGTGAGGCTCTTCTTGCCGAAGTTGCGGAACTTCAGCAGGTCGTTCTTGTTGTAGGCCACCAGGTCGCCGAGGGTCTCGATGTCGGCCGCCTTCAGGCAGTTGAGGGCGCGCACGCTGAGCTCCATGTCCACCAGTTTGGTCTTGAGCATCTGGCGCATGTGCAGGCTGCTCTCGTCGAGCTCCTCCTCGGGGGCGCGCTCCTCCACTTCGAGGGTGATGCGCTCGTCGCTGAAGAGCATGAAGTGGTGGATCAGGATCTTGGCGGCCTCCTGCAGGGCGTTCTTCGGGTCGATGCTGCCGTCGGTGACCAGCTCGATGGTGAGCTTCTCGTAGTCGGTCTTCTCCTCCACGCGGGTGTTCTCCACCTGGTACTTCACGTTCTTGATGGGGGTGAAGATCGAGTCGATGAAGATGGTGCCGATGGGGGCGTTCTCCACTTTGTTCTCGTCGGCGGGCACGTATCCGCGGCCCTTGCCGATGGTGAGTTCCACATGGAGCTTCACGCCGGCTTCCATGCGGGCGATGACCAGCTCGGGGTTGAGCACCTGGAAGCCGGTGGTGTGCTTGCCGATGTCGGCGCCGGTGAAGCCGTCCTTGCCGCTGACGGTGAAGGAGACCTTTTCGGTGTTGAGCTCGCCGAGCTGGCGGCGGAAGCGCACTTGTTTGAGGTTCAGGACGATCTCGGTCATGTCCTCCATCACCCCCTTGATGGTGGAGAACTCGTGGTCCACGCCGTCGATGCGCACGCTGGTGATGGCGAAGCCCTCCAGGGAGGAGAGCAGGATGCGGCGCAGGGCGTTGCCGATGGTGATCCCGTAGCCCGGTTCGAGCGGGCGGAACTCGAAGGAGCCGCGCTTGTCGTCGGATTCGATCATCGTGACCTTGTCGGGCCGCTGGAATTCGAGAATGGGCATGGTCGTGTGTAAGTTGTTCGTTGTTCGTTGTCCGTTGTCAGTAGGAACCCCTTGTCCATCATCGGCCGCCTGACAACGGCCGGCCGACGTTCGTTCACTACTTGGAGTACAGTTCCACGATGAGCTGTTCGCGGATGTTCTCCGGGATCTGGGCGCGCTCGGGCACGTTGATGAAGCGGCCGGTCATGGTGGCGGGGTCCCACACCAGCCAGTCGAAGCGGCGGTCGTTGACGGCCACGCTGTCGGTGATGGCCTCCAGGGCGCGGCTCTTCTCGCGCACGGCCACGCTCTGGCCGGGGCGCAGGGAGTAGCTGGGCACGTTCACCACGGCGCCGTCAACGGTGATGTGGCCGTGGCTCACGAGCTGGCGCGCGGCGCGCCGGGTGCGGGCGATGCCCAGGCGGAACACGGTGTTGTCCAGGCGGGCTTCGCAGAGCTGGATCAGCACCTCGCCGGTGATGCCCCGCTTGCTGGCGGCCTTCACGTACATGCGCTCGAACTGGCGTTCGAGGATGCCGTAGGTGTACTTGGCCTTCTGCTTCTCGCGCAGCTGCAGGGAGTATTCGCTCTCCTTGCGGCGGCGGCGGGCATTGGGTCCGTGCTGCCCGGGGCTGTGGGGCTTGCGCTCCATCCACTTGTCCGGGCCATAGATCGCTTCCTTGAACTTGCGGGCGATCCGGGTCTTGGGTCCTGTGTAACGTGCCATTGTCTTCTTCTTTGGGCGCGGCCTTGGTTTTCCCGCGCCAACACCGGAGCGCGCTTGGGGGCGGCGCTCCTACGAGGTTCTTGTGGTGGTCAAACGCGGCGCTTCTTGGGCGGGCGGCAGCCGTTGTGGGGCATGGGGGTGATGTCCATGATCTCGGTCACTTCCACGCCGCTGTTGTGCAGGGCGCGGATGGCGCTCTCGCGGCCGCTGCCGGGGCCGCGCACGAACACCTTCACCTTGCGCAGGCCCAGCTCGTGGGCCTCGCGCGCGGCCTCCTCGGCGCTCACCTGGCCGGCGTAGGGGGTGTTCTTCTTGCTGCCGCGGAAGCCCTGCTTGCCGGAAGAGGACCAGCTGATCACCTCGCCCTTGTTGTTGGTGAGGGAGATGATCAGGTTGTTGAAGGTGGCGCGCACGTGGGCCTGCCCGTAGGCCTCCACGACGACCTTCTTCTTCTTCTTCTTGCCGCCTTTTTGATCCTGCTTTGCCATTGTCTTCGGTTGTCGGTTGGTCGGGGTGTCCGATCATCATCGCCCAAGCCGGGCGAGGCATGCCCAGCCCCTACTTGGTCGCTTTCTTCTTGTTGGCCACGGTCTTGCGTTTGCCCTTGCGGGTGCGGCTGTTGGTGCGGGTGCGCTGGCCGCGCAGGGGCAGGCCGCCGCGGTGGCGCAGGCCCCGGTAGCAGCCGATGTCCATCAGCCGCTTGATGCTCAGCTGCACCTCGCTGCGCAGGGCGCCCTCCACCTTCACGCCATCGTTGATGACGGTCCGGATCCGGGCCTGCTCGTCGTCGGTCCAGTCCTCCACCTTGGTGTCCGGGTCCACCTCGGCCTGCGCCAGGATGTCCAGCGCCTTGCTGCGCCCGATGCCGTAGATGTAGGTGAGGCCGATGGCCCCGCGCTTGTTCTTGGGTAGGTCGATGCCTGCGATACGTGCCATTCTCGTGCGGTTATCAGCCTTGGCGCTGCTTGAACTTGGGGTTCTTCTTGTTGATGATGTACAGACGCCCTTTTCGGCGGACGATCTTGCAGTCCGCGGAGCGTGGTTTGAGGGAGGCCCTGACCTTCATGGTTGGTGGTGTGCTTAGCTTTTGTAACGGAAGGTGATGCGGCCCTTGCTCAGGTCGTACGGGCTCATCTCCACCTTCACCTTGTCGCCGGGCAGGATCCGGATGTAGTGCATCCGCATCTTCCCGCTGATGTGGGCGATGATCACGTGGCCGTTCTCCAGCTCCACGCGGAACATGGCATTGCTCAGCGCCTCCTTGATGACGCCGTCCTGCTCTATCGTTCCTGCCTTGCTCATGCCTTCCTTTTCCTTTCTTTTCCGTGCCGGTGGTGCCGGCCTTGTTCGTTCGTTCAAACGGCGCGATCGCTCACGCCTTGGTCAAAAACCCCTTTCGCCTTCAGCACATCCTCGATGTGGCTGAACGTGGATAGGACCTCCGCCTTGCCGGGGCGCACGGCGACGTTGTGCTCGAAGTGGGCGCTGGGCTTGCCGTCGCGCGCCACCACCGTCCAACCGTCGCTGAGCTGCTTCACTTCGCGCCGGCCCATGTTGATCATGGGCTCGATGGCCAGCACCATGCCGGTGCGCAGCTTCACGCCGTGCCCGCGGCGCCCGTAGTTGGGCACTTCGGGCGCCTCGTGCAGCTTGCGTCCCAGGCCGTGGCCCACCAGCTCACGCACCACGCCGTAGCCGTGGGCCTCGGCGTGGGCCTGAACGGCGTGGCCGATGTCGCCCGTGCGGTTGCCTTCGATCGCCTGGGCGATGCCGCGCTCCAGGCACTCCTGCGTAACGCGCAGCAGTTGCCGCACCTCCGGGGCCACCTCGCCCACCATGAAGGTGTAGGCGCTGTCACCGTAGAGGCCGTTCATCAGCACGCCGCAATCCACGCTGGCGATGTCGCCCTCCTGGAGCACGCGGTCGCCGGGAAGCCCGTGCACCACCTGCTCGTTCACGCTGATCAACAGGGTGCTGGGGCAGCCGTACAGGCCCTTGAAGCCCGGCACGGCGCCGTGGTCGCGGATGAACTCTTCCGCCAGGCGGTCCAGTTCGCCGGTGGTGACACCGGGACCGATCCGTTCCGCCACGGCGGCCAAGGTCCTACCAACAAGCAAAGAACTCTCCTTCAACACGGCGATCTCCTCATCGCCCAGATGCACGGTCTCCTTCGCCATGGCTCAACCGGCCATGCCGAAGGCGGCCCCGCCCGACCTTCCCTTGATGCGGCCGGACTTCATCAGCCCGTCGTAGTGCCGCATCAACAAATGACTCTCGATCTGCTGCAGCGTGTCCAGCAACACGCCCACCATGATCAACAACGAAGTACCGCCGAAGAACTGGGCGAAGCCCTGCTTCACGCCGAACATCACGGCGAAGGCCGGGAAGATCGCCACCAGGCCCAGGAAGATGGCCCCGGGCAGGGTGATGCGGCTGAGCAGTTCATCGATGTGGTTCGCCGTCTGCCGGCCGGGCTTCACCCCGGGGATGAACCCGCCGTTGCGCTTGAGGTCGTCGCTCAGCTGGTTGGGGTTCACCGTGATGGCGGTGTAGAAGTAGGTGAACAGCACCACCATGGTGAACAGGGTGAGGTTGTAGAAGCCGCCCTGGCTGTTGGACATGCTCACCAGCCATCCGGGGGGTTCCTCGAAGGCCTGGGCCACGTACATGGGGATGAGCACGATGGCCTGTGCGAAGATGATGGGCATCACCCCGGCGGCGTTCACCTTCAGGGGGATGTAGTTGCGCACGCCACCGTACTGCTTGTTGCCCTGCACGCGCTTGGCGAACTGCACGGGAATGCGGCGGGTGCCCTGCACCAGCAGGATGCACCCGGCGATGATCATGAGCCAGATCACCAGTTCGATCACGAGCATCACCAGGCCGCCGCCACCGGGGCCCAGGCGGCCCACCACTTCCTGGGCGAAGCTCTGGGGCAGCAGGGCGATGATGCCGATCATGATGATCAGCGAGATGCCGTTGCCCAGGCCGCGCTCGGTGATGCGCTCGCCCAGCCACATCACGAACAGGGTGCTGGAGGTGAGGATCACGATGCTGGTGAACAACCAGACCTGGCTGTCGGGGCGCGCCTCGGGTTCGATCGAGGTGTAGATGTAGCCGGGGGCCTGGAACACGCAGATCAGGATGGTGAGGTAGCGCGTGTACTGGTTCATGCGCCGGCGGCCGCTCTCCTCCTTCTGCATCTTCTGCACCGCGGGCACGGCGATGCCCATGAGCTGCATGATGATGGAGGCGGAGATGTAGGGCATGATGCCCAGGGCGAAGATGGCCGCGCGCGAGAAGGCGCCGCCGGTGAACAGGGCGAGGATCTCGGAGATGCCCCCGCCCCCGGTGGCGGCGCTGGCGGCCATGCGCACGGAGTCCACGCCGGGCAACACGATGAAGCTGCCGATGCGGTACACCAGCAGCAGCCCCAGGGTGATCAGGATCCGCTTGCGCAGCTCCTCGATCCGCCAGATGTTCTTGATCGTTTCGATCAGGTTCTTCATGCCTTCTTCTCTGCTGCTGTGGCGATCACCGTGGCACTGCCGCCCTTGGCCTCGAGGGCGGCCTTGGCCGTGGCGCTGAACGCGTGGGCGGTCACTTGGAGGGCGGTGGACACCTCGCCGCGGCCCAGCACCTTGAGCTTGTCGTTCTTGCCGATCAGGCCGTTGGCGTAGAGCACGGCGGGGTCAAGCGCGGTGGCCTTGGTCTTGTCGGCCAGGGCCTGCAGGGCGTCCAGGTTGATGCCCTTGTACTCCACGCGGGCGGGGTTGTTGAAGCCGAACTTGGGCACCCGGCGCACCAGGGGCATCTGGCCGCCCTCGAAGCCGCGCTTGCTGCTGTAGCCGCTGCGGCTCTGGGCGCCCTTGTGGCCCTTGGTGGAGGTGCCCCCGCGGCCGCTGCCCTGGCCACGGCCGATGCGCTTCTCCTTCTTGGTGGCCCCTTCGGCCGGTCTCAGTCTGCTCAGGTCCATCGTGGTTCGTTTTTCCGGGCGCGATCGCCCCATGCGTTCGTTATGCCTGTTCCTGCACGGACACCAGGTGGTGCACCTTGCCCACCATGCCGCGCACCTGCGGCGAGGCCTCCACCTCGACGCGTTTGCCGATGCGGCCCAGGCCCAGGGCCTTCAGGGTGTCCTTCTGCCGTTTGGGGCACTTGATCCAGCTCTTGGTCTGGACGATGATCAGTTTGCTCATGGCTTCTCTGGGTTGACGGGCGGGCCCTTATCCGTTGAACACGCGGTCCAGGTCCACGCCGCGCTGCACGGCCACCGCATTGGCGTCGCGCAGGGTGGTGAGGGCCTTGATGGTGGCCTTCACCAGGTTGTGGGGGTTGCTGCTGCCCTTGCTCTTGGCCAGCACGTCGGTGATGCCCACGCTCTCGAGCACGGCGCGCATGGCGCCCCCGGCGATCACGCCGGTACCGTGGGCCGCGGGCTTGATCAGCACCTGGGCGCCGGCGTACTTGCCTTCCTGGCTGTGCGGGATGGTGCCCTTGAGCACCGGCACGCGCACCAGGTTCTTCTTCGCGTCGTCGATGCCCTTGGCGATGGCCTCCTGCACTTCCTTGGCCTTGCCCAGGCCGTGGCCCACCACGCCGTTCTCGTTGCCCACCACCACGATGGCGGCGAAGGTGAAGGTGCGGCCGCCCTTGGTGACCTTGGTCACGCGGTTGAGCGCCACGAGCTTGTCCTTGAGCTCGATCTCACTGCTCTTTACCTTCTTGATGTTCGTTCCAGTCATGACGATGTGCGGATCAGAAATTGAGACCTCCTTCCCGGGCGGCGTCGGCCAGGGCCTTCACCCGGCCATGGTAGAGGTATCCGTTGCGGTCGAAGACCACTTGCTCGATCCCGGCGGCCCGGGCCTTCTCGGCGATGGCCAGGCCCACGCGCTTGGCCTGCTCGGTCTTGGGCACGCCGGCGCCCCCCTTGTCCTTGAGCGAGGAGGCGCTCACCAGCGTGCGGCCGGCCTCGTCATCGATGATCTGGGCGTACATGCCCGTGTTGCTGCGGAACACCGATAGACGGGGGCGCTGCGGGGTGCCGGCCACGTGCTTGCGTACACGTTGCTTGATCTTCAGTCGGCGTGCGGTCCTGTCGAATGCCATGGCTGTGCTTATTTACCGGCGGCCTTGCCGGCCTTGCGGCGGATCTGTTCGTTCACGAATCGTACGCCCTTGCCCTTGTACGGCTCGGGCTTGCGCAGGGAGCGCAGCTTGGCGGCCACCTGGCCGATGAGCTGCTTGTCCGCGCTTTCCAGTCGGATGATGGGGTTCTTCCCCTTCTGTTGCTCGGCGGCCACCTTCACCTGGGGCGGGAGCTCCAGGGTGATGCCGTGGGAGAAGCCCAGGGCGAGCTGCAGGTGCTGGCCCTTGGCGGTGGCGCGGTAGCCCACGCCCACCAGTTCCTGCTCCACCACGAAGCCCTCGCTCACGCCCTTGACCATGTTGGCGATCAGGGAGCGGTACAGGCCGTGCATGGCGCGGTGGGGCTTGGCGTCGCTGGGGCGCTCCAGGATGAGCTCGCCGTCCTCCTGCTTCAGGCGGATGGCCGGGTCCACGGCCTGTTCCAGCGTGCCCTTGGGCCCCTTGACGGTGACCAGGTTCTTGTCGCTGACGGTGATCTCCACCCCCTTGGGCAGGCCGATCGGTGCTTTTCCAATGCGTGACATGGCTTGTTTCTCTCTGGGGGG
>JAVFAQ010000097.1:0-9919 GCA_034002325.1 Flavobacteriales bacterium
ATGCGCTTCAACGCCGCGGGCGATACCCTCTGGACCCGCGTGTTCAGCGGCCCCACCGAAGACCATTACATGATCGGCCGTCAAGTGAAGCGCACACCCGATGGCGGTTTCTTGATCGTGGGCGATACGGGTTTCGGCAACCTGTTCGAAACGGGCATGGACGGCCTTGCGATCAAGACGGACAGCCTGGGCAATGAGCAATGGCGGCGCATCTACGGTGGAGCCCCTCCGCTGTGGGAGGCACTTGTCTCCTGTGATCTGGGGCCAAGCGATACGTATTACCTCGCGGGGTCCGACCATCACGACCATAACAATGGCCAGTATTGGGTGATGCGTGTGGACACAGTAGGGAATGTCCTATGGGACGTGACCTGGGGCGGCCCCTTTTCCGAGGGTGCCACCCAACTCATCACCGCCTCGGATGGTCATGCTTTTGTCTTCAGCACAAAAGGCTACGCGCCGGCGGCGGCGGCCCTGCGACCCTACATCGCCAAGATCGATAGCACAGATGGAGCGATCATCTGGGAGCAGGAGTATGGCCCGGCCGCATACAGCACCACACTTTTCGCCGGCAAGGAAACCCCTGAAGGCGACCTCATCGCCTGCGGCGTGACCTATGCCGCCAGCGAAGCCAACAACATCCAGCAGGGCCTGCTGTTGCGCACCACCAGCGAAGGTGACAGCCTGTGGATGTTCAGCTACTTCTATCAGGATGATGTGATCAGCACCGGCCAGGGCCGCTTCTATGATGTGCTGCCCACCCCGGACGGTGGCTTCATCGCGGCGGGCGCGGCGTACAATCCCGTAGGTGGCCCTTACCCACCCGGCTACTCCCAAGACACCTGGGTGGTGAAGGTGGATGGCAACGGCTGCATCGTGCCGGGCTGCAACAGCACGGGCATCACCGAGCAGGCCACCAACTTGCTGGATGCGCTTACCATTTTCCCCAACCCATGCCTTCGGCAGGCAGGCCCGGCGCGTGGCCATGCCACCGTACGGCTCACCCTGCCGCCCAGCGTGGCGAACCTGCCGCTGCAACTGAGCATGGTGGGCATGGACGGGCGCGTAGTGTATCAGCAGCGCATCACGGGCAATGGCGAGCACCAAGTGGCGTTGCGGGGTGTGAGCGCGGGGATGTACTACATCCACATCGCTTCAGAAGGGAAGTGGCTCACGGGCGGGAAATTGGTGGTGGAGTGAGCGTGCTACCGAACCTTGCAACAACCGACATGCACTGCGAACACCATCGAACATGCCTTCCGACCGGCGCCATTGTGCTCGTGGTCGGTCTTGTTGCGCTTTCGAGCCATATCCATGCGCAGGCACCACCTTGTGTGGCCCCCATCACCAACCCCCTCGACCCGATGTCATATAGCCAGCGACCCGGTACTGCGCCACCGGCCCCCGGTGGCGAATGCTTCGTGTTGATGGGACCGCCACGCATCATTCGCGGTGAACGGCCCATCGCCGATCCGAACGACCCGTTCATCCACATGCAACAGGTTGCTGTCCCCGGCCGTTCGGCCAGCGGTGGCCATGAAGTAAAACGCGAAATGGCCGAGCAGGAACACGAAGAGTATGCCGGCAGCAAAACAGCCTACGACGCCACCAAGGACGACGGCGATACCTACTCTCTGCTCGGCTATGTGAACGATCCCGGCCACAGCAGCACCCAGGTGCGCAACGCCCTGCAAAGCGTGGCGCCCAAGGTAAGCGCCGAGGTGTGGCAGGCCGCCTTTGAGCGCAAACCCACCATGAACACTTGGCACATCACCCAAGCCCTGCTGAGCAACAGCCCGCTGCAAGGGGAGGTGCTGAAGATGGTGGACTATTATGAATTGCCCACCGCCTACGCCGATCTCGTATATGCTGCGCAAAACGGGGAAGTGAACATCCTGAGCCTATTGGAGGGTAATATGGCCCGCCACAACGGTGCCAAGGCCGAGGCACTGGCCGATCTGGGCCGCATGACCTGGCTGGATTCCTTGGACCTGGGTGCTTCGCTGGACAGCCTGCTGCTGGTGCATGACGCAATGCCTGCGGACAACGGTGCTTTGGCACGCAGCGGAGTACTGGCCGCCAAGGGTGAGTACACGTCCTTGGAAGCCTTGGCGGATGCGGAGGCCCCAGCGAGCGAGACCCCTGAACTGTACAGCCTGTTGAAGCACTTCGCCACGGTGCAGCAGAACGACAGTTGGAATGATACCTCCACCGTGGATGTGGCCTGGCTGCAACAACTCGGCGCCCAGCGCGACGTGATCGGCAGCGCCCAGGCCAATGCCTGGCTGCATGCTTTGGGCTACGGCCTACCAGAGGAGATTATCATTTTGGACGACGAAGCGCCCAAGAGCATGGGCGCAAGGAACAGGCCGGAGATCCAATGGATAATGGGTGCCACATTGGAGGTATTCCCCAACCCGAGCAATGGACCGGTGCATGTGGTATACGAAGTGCCGGAGGGCATTGTGAACGCCGAACTGCGCCTACTGGATATACATGGCCGGGAGCAGCGTAGAACACGGTTGGGCGAGGGCGCTGGCCTGCTCACCTTGCAGACTAACGGACTGGCACCGGGCGTTTACTTTGTCGAGTTGCGCTTCGATGGTCAGGGCATGGCCCAGACCAAATTGATCGTGCCGCACTGAGGATGCGCTTTGGACCGTTCACGGTATTTCTGTTCGTTGAAGCCCTGGTGTATGGCCAGGGCTTCAACGAACGGTATGACGCGTTTGGCTGGGGAGACCCCCAAGGTGGATGGAATATTGAGCGAACCGCATTCGGCCATGCAGTGATATCGGGAATGACCAATACGGACAGTCTAGCACCAGACCTTTTTCTGACGCATGGGTCGGTGCTTATCACGTTCATAGGGCATGAAGGAGACAAATTGGAAGAAAAGAGGTCATACCGCCCATACCATACGACAGTTGCTGGCTGGGCCAATTGTTGTGACACCATACCGGGGGGGGGTATATAGTGGGTGGTGCCAGCGAGGACACCACAGGACGGGACGATGTATACCTGATGCGCTTCAGCGCGGATGGCGACACGCTTTGGACCCGTGTGTTCGGTGGTCTTACCCCAGACCACTACATGATCGGTCGCCAAGTAAAGCACACTCCCGATGGCGGCTTCCTGATCGTGGGTGATACGGGGTTCAACATCATCGTCAACGGCATGGACGCCTTCGCCATCAAGACCGACAGCCTAGGCAATGAGCAGTGGAGACGCTATTATACTTGGCCGCCACCGCGAACCGAGGGATTGATCTCCTGCGATATCGGACCGGCGAGTACTTATTACCTGGCAGGCTCCACGTTCCCGAGCGACGACAATGGCCAGCACTGGGTGATGCGTGTGGACACATTGGGAGAGGTCTTATGGGAGACCATCTGGGGGGGACCGTTCTCCGAAGGCGCCACCCAGGCGGTGACCGCGACCGATGGCCACCTGTTGATCTTCGGCGGGCATGGGTATGCCACTGCGGGTACAGCGCTCAGACCGTACATCGCCAAACTGGACAGTACGGATGGCGCCATCTTGTGGGAACATCAGTATGGGCCTATCGCGTACGGTACACTGTTCTTCGCCGGCAAGGAAACCCCTGAAGGCGACCTCATCGCCTGCGGCGTGACCTATGCCGCCAGCGAAGCCAACAACATCCAGCAGGGCCTGCTGTTGCGCACCACCAGCGAAGGTGACAGCCTGTGGATGTTCAGCTACTTCTATCAGGATGATGTGATCAGCACCGGCCAGGGCCGCTTCTATGATGTGCTGCCCACCCCGGACGGTGGCTTCATCGCGGCGGGCGCGGCGTACAATCCCGTAGGTGGCCCTTACCCACCCGGCTACTCCCAAGACACCTGGGTGGTGAAGGTGGATGGCAATGGTTGCATCGTGCCGGGCTGCAACAGCACGGGCATCACTGAGCAGGCCACGAACTTGCTGGGGGCCATTTCCATTTATCCCAACCCATGCCTTCGGCAGGCAGGCCCGGCACATGGCCATGCCACCGTGCGGCTCACCCTGCCGCCCGGCGTGGCGCACCTGCCCCTTGAGTTGAGCATGGTGGGCATGGATGGGCGGGTGGTCCATCAACAGCGCATCACGGGCAATGGTGAACACCAGCTGGCGTTGGAGGGAATGAGCGCGGGGGTGTACTATGTACACATCGCCGCGGAAGGGAAGTGGCTCACGGGCGGGAAATTGGTGGTGGAGTGAGGGGGGCCAAATTGATCGTTCAACGCTGAACCATGCGTAGCTTCCTGGCCATCCCGGCATACCTGCTTGTTGAAGCCTTTGCATCCGGCCAGGGCTTCAGCACAGGCGGTGGCTTCCGATCCCGTCCAAGAGCCCAGGCCCATCAACGCCGCCACCCGTGCCGTGTTGCTGGCCAACAAGCCCGAGCGCTTCACTGAGGCGCAATGGCTGGACATGATGGAGAAGCCGGTGAACCGGAGCCTCTATCCGTTGCGCGTTACGCAGGCCATGCTGGTATCGCCGTACGGCGATACGCTGGATGCACAGGCCTTGGACATCCGGTTCCGGTACGTGCCGGCGGGCGGGCGGTAGGGCCGTCGCCACCCGGCGGGCGCAGCGGCGGGCAGCGTGGCGGGGCCTGCGTTGTGTCATCCGGAAGCCTGACATCGGTCATATTTCGGATATTTACATCCGTTCACCTTTGACACCGATAACACCGATGACCATGACCACGCGCACCTCCACCGCCCTGACCGCCTTCGCCACCCTTGCCCTGACCCTGACCATGGCCGCGTGCGGCGGCGGCGCCGAGAAGAAGGACGGCCCGCCGGGCACCCAGGGCACCACCCCGGCCGCGCCGGCCGCCAAGGTCCCCGACGGGATGATCACCGCCGCCGACATCACCTTGGGCGACATCGACCCGGCGATGGTGGAGGCGGGCAACGGCATCTACGACCTGAAGTGCCAGGCCTGCCACAGCCTGGGTCCCAACCGCGTGGTGGGTCCCGGCTGGAAAGGGATCACCGAGCGCCGCGCCCCCGAGTGGATCATGAACATGATGCTGAACATCGACGTGATGCTCGAGACCGACCCCGAAGCGCAGAAGCAGCTCGAGGAGTGCCTGGTGCGCATGCCCAACCAGAGCCTGACCAAGACCGACGGGCGCAACGTGCTGGAGTTCATGCGCACCCTCTAAGCGAACCGATCCGCCAAACAACCACCCCATGAACAACGTGATGAAGACCACCGGCGCCGTGCTTGCCACGGGCGTACTGGCCTTCCTGGTGCTGAACAGCCCGGGATGCAAGCCCTCGACCACGAAGACCGCCGTCACCGGCGACGCGGCCTCCAGAGTGTACGTGAAGCCGGGCGAGCACGACGAGTTCTACAACCTCGTCAGCGGCGGCTTCAGCGGTCAGATGGCCGTGTACGGCCTGCCCAGCGGCCGCCTGCTGCGCGAGATCCCCGTGTTCAGCGTGGACCCCGAGAGCGGCTACGGCTTCAGCGAGGAGACCAAGGGCATGCTCACCACCACCCATGGTTTCATCCCCTGGGACGACAGCCACCACGCCGAGCTCTCGCAGACCGACGGCGTCCCCGACGGACGCTGGTGCTTCATCAACGGCAACAACACCCCGCGCATCGCCTTGATCGACCTGGGCACCTTCCGCACCCACAGCATCATCGAGATACCCAACAGCGCGGGCAACCACAGTTCGCCCTTCATCACCGGCAACAGCGAGTACGTGGTGGCCGGCACCCGCTTCAGCATCCCCATGGGCGGCGAGGCCGACCGCGACGTGCCGATCAAGACCTACCGCGAGAACTTCAAGGGCACGGTGAGCTTCATCCACCCCGAGCCCGAGACCGGCAAGATGAGCGTGGCCTTCCAGATCGTCACCCCCGGGGTGAACTTCGACCTGAGCCACGCCGGCAAGGGCCCCAGCGAGGGCTGGTTCTTCTTCAGCTGCTACAACACCGAGCAGGCCTACAGCCTGATGGAGGTGAACAGCAGCCAGCGCGACAAGGACTTCATCATGGCGGTGAACTGGAAGATGGCCGAGCAGCTAGCCAAGGAAGGCAAGGGCAAGCGCGTGCCCGGCAAGCACTACAGCAACTGGTGGAACCACCACACGCACATGAGCGAGACCACCGTGTACGAGGACGTGCTGCAGCTGGACCCCAAGGACCACCCCGGCCTGGTGTACTTCATGCCCTGCCCGAAGAGTCCGCACGGCTGCGACGTGGACCCCACCGGCCAGTACATCGTGGGCAGCGGCAAGCTCGCCGCGCTGATCCCGGTGTTCAGCTTCGAGAAGATCCAGGCCGCCATGGCCGCCAACGACCTGGAGGGCGAGTACGAGGGCATCCCCGTGCTGAAGTACGAGAGCGTGCTGCACGGCGAGGTGAAGAAGCCCGGCCTGGGCCCCCTGCACACCGAGTTCGACAACAACGGCAACGCCTACACCAGCTTCTTCGTGAGCAGTGAGATCGTGAAGTGGAACGTGCAGAGCCTGGAAGTGCTGGACCGCGTGCCCACTTACTACAGCATCGGCCACCTGATGGTGCCCGGCGGCGACAGCAAGCAGCCCTGGGGCAAGTACGTGGTGGCCTACAACAAGATCACCAAGGACCGCTACCTGCCCACCGGCCCCGAACTGGCCCACGCCGCCCAGCTGTACAGCATCGAAGGCGACAAGATGGAGCTGCTGCTGGACTTCCCCACCACGGGCGAACCGCACTATGCGCAGGCCATCCCCGCCGAACTGGTGAAGCCCCGCGAGGTGAAGTTCTACCGCATCGAGGAGAACCAGCACCCGTACGTGGCCAAGGGCGAGAAGGAGACCAAGGTGGAGCGCAAGGGCAATGAGGTGCATGTGTGGATGACCACCATCCGCTCGCACTTCGCACCGGACAACATCGAGGGCGTGAAGCTGGGCGACGTGGTGTACTTCCACGTGACCAACCTGGAGCAGGACTGGGACGTGCCGCACGGCTTCGCGGTGAAAGGCGCCGAGAACGCCGAGCTGCTGGTGATGCCCGGCGAGACGCAGACCCTGAAGTGGGTGCCCAAGAAAGTGGGCGTGGTGCCCTTCTATTGCACCGACTTCTGCTCCGCGCTGCACCAGGAGATGCAAGGGTACGTCCGCGTGAGCCCGGCCAACAGCAACGTACCTTTGACCGCCTACACCGTGAGCGTGGACGCGGAGATGTAGCATGAGCAAAAGGGTGCGAGAGTGCGAGGGTCAACGTCACTCTCGCACTCCCGCACCCTTTCTCTCTCTCTTGTCACCCTCGTTCCTTTCACCCGCGCGCCTTTTCTCCTTGACCGCCATGAAACCCATCTCCCGCATCACGATCGCGCTCTGTGCCCTGTCCCTGTTGGTGCTGCTGGTGGTGCCCATCTGGCGGATCGACCTGATCGCCCCCCAATACCCCGAGGGCCTGTACCTGCAGATCTTCGACGACCGCTTCGAGGGGAACGTGGACCAGATCAACAACCTGAACCACTACATCGGCATGGCCGAGATCCACAACGAGATGTTCCAGGAGTTCGTCTACCTGCCCAAGATCATCGTGGTGCTGGCCGTGCTGGGCGTGGTGGCCGCCGTGTGGGGCAAGCGCATCCTGCTGTTCGCCGGGCTGGTGACACTCTCGCTCTTCGGCGCGTGGGCCCTGTGGCGCATGTGGGACTGGGGCTACGAGTACGGTCACAACCTCGATCCCCGCGCCGCGATCCAGGTGGAGGACATGGCCTACCAGCCGCCCCTGATCGGCCACAAGCAACTGCTCAACTTCGACGCCTGGAGCACGCCCGACATCGGCGGGTGGATCCTCTTCGGCGTGATGGGCCTGCTGGCCGGCGTGTACTTCCTCGAACTGCGTGAAGAGTACCGCAACCTGCGCCTGCGGCAAGCGGCACGCAAAGCATCCAACGCATGAAACGTTCATTCCCCCTGCTGGGCATGCTGATCGGCATCGCCCTGTTCGCCTGCGGCCAGCCCGCGGTGAAGATCGACTTCGGCCAGGCCGAATGCGCCCACTGCCGCATGAACGTGGTGGACAAGCAGTACGCCGCGGCCATCACCACGGTGAAGGGCCGGCAATACGTGTTCGACGACGCGGCCTGCATGGTGCAGTACGTGCATACCGGCACCGTGGCCGAGGACCAGGTGGCCGCCTGGCACGTGTGCGACCACGGCGCGCCGGGCACCCTGATCGACGCCACCACCGCCCTGTACCTGCACGGCGCGGCCTTCCGCAGCCCCATGCGCGGCGACGTGGCCGCCTTCGCAACCGCCGAGGCGCGCGACCGGCATGCGGCCGGCGCCGAGCAACTGGACTGGAACGCCGTGCGCGCCAAATTGAGCCAGTGACCCCGATGGCCATGCTGCGCGCGTTCGCCCCCGTTCCGTTGCTGCTCATGGCCCTTGCGTCGCCGGCACACAGCTGGGACTTCCATGCGGGCAGCGGGGACGGCCTCAACGCCCTGATCGCACGGGCCGCGCCGGGCGACACCATCACCATCCACGGCACCGTGCAGGAAGGCACCGTGCACGTGAACAAGCCGCTGACCCTGCTCGGCGGCGAGGCCGGCGTGATCGACGGCCTGGGCGCCGGCGAGGTGCTGCTGGTGGAGGCCGATGACGTGACCGTGCGCGGACTCACCTTCCGCAACCCGCAGCACAGCAACCTGGACGACCTGGCGGGCATCAAGGTGAAGTCCAGCATCGGCGTGGTGATCGAGGGCAACACCATGGAGCGCTGCTTCTTCGCGATCTTCCTCAGCAGCGTGCGCGACGCCCGCGTGGAGGGCAACACCGTGATCGGCGACCCGGCCGACATGGACCGCATGGCCAACGGCATCCACCTGTGGAAGTGTACCAACGTCACCATCCTGCACAACACGGTGCAACACCACCGCGACGGCATCTACCTGGAGTTCGTGACCGACTCGCGCATCGCGCACAACACCACCATGCACAACGACCGGTACGGCCTGCACTTCATGTTCAGCCACCGCGACACGTACGAGGACAACCACTTCGAGGACAACGGCGCGGGCGTGGCGGTGATGTTCAGCAAGCAGATCGACATGCGCCGCAACGCCTTCCTGGCCAACCGCGGCGCCAGCGCGTACGGCCTGCTGCTGAAGGAGATCAACGACGCCACGATCGAGGAGAACCGGTTCGCGGACAACACCACGGGCATCATGGTGGACGGCTGCAACCGCGTGCGCGTGGCGGACAACATCTTCCGCCGCAACGGCTGGGCCCTGCGCATGTTCGCCAACGCCTTCGACTGCGTGTTCACCGGCAACACCTTCAGCGGGAACACCTTCGACCTGAGCACCAACGGCAACCTGCGCAACAACACGCTGGAAGCCAACTACTGGGACCGCTACACCGGCTACGACCTGGACCGCGACGGCCACGGCGACGTGCCGCACCGCCCGCTGGGCTTCTTCACCCTGCTGGTGGAGCGCATGCCCTACGCCATGGCCTTCTCGCGCAGCCTCTTCGTATCGCTGCTGGACCGCGCCGAACGCCTGATCCCCTCCTTGGGGCCCGAGGCGATGAAGGATGAACGGCCGTTGATGCGGCCGCCGGACGGGAAGAAGAGCGAGGTGGCTTGTTCTTCATTGGGTATTTTACATTCTACATTTTTCATTCATGCACGGCCATGGGAGAATGAAGAATGTAGAATGATGAATGTAGAATGTAAAATTGTTCGACCTACGGAACCCGACGCGTACCATGTCTGAACCCCGCATCACATTCTCCGGCATAAGCAAACGCTACGGCAAACTGTGGGCGCTGCGCGGGGTGGACTGCACCTTCCACAAGGGCGAGGTGGTGATGCTGATCGGCCCGAACGCCAGCGGCAAGACCACGTTGATCAAGTGCCTGCTGGGGCTGGTGCATCCCACCGAAGGACG
>JAVFAQ010000098.1:0-9838 GCA_034002325.1 Flavobacteriales bacterium
AAGTACGCCCGGGTGAAGTGCATGCCATCATGGGGCCCAACGGCTCGGGCAAGAGCACCTTGGCCAACGTGCTTGCGGGCCGGGAGGAATACGAAGTGACGCAAGGCTCGGTGACCTACCTCGGCGAAGACCTGCTGGAGCTGGCCCCCGAGGAGCGCGCCTGGAAGGGCATCTTCCTCGCCTTCCAATACCCGGTGGAGATCCCCGGGGTGAGCAACATGAACTTCCTGCGCACGGCCCTGAACGAATGCCGCAAGGCCAACGGGCAGGATGAACTCGGCGGCAAGGATTTCCTCGCCCTGGTGCGGGAGCGCGCCAAATTGGTGGAGATGGACCCCGAGCTGATGAGCCGCAACCTGAACGTGGGCTTCAGCGGTGGCGAGAAGAAGCGCAACGAGATCTTCCAGATGGCCATGCTCGAACCCAAATTGGGCATCCTCGACGAGACCGACAGCGGGCTGGACATCGACGCGTTGCGCATCGTGGCCGGCGGTGTGAACAAGCTGCGGAGCACCGACAACGCCTTCATCGTGGTGACGCACTACCAGCGCCTGCTGGACTACATCGTGCCGGATTTCGTGCACGTGATGGCGGACGGCCGCATCATCAAGAGCGGACCGAAGGAGCTGGCCTTGGAGCTGGAGGAAAGGGGATATGATTGGGTGAAAGGATAGCGATCAGAGGATGAGAGGATCAGACGATCAGAAAATGGAACCCCGATCACCGTTCAATGCACCTGTAGCGTCGACCCACGGGGTCGACCTGATGCCATGAACACTGCCACAATGACCGATCCGAAAGCAACGGTATTGCCGTTGTTGCAAGCCAGCGCATGGCCCAAGGCCGCCGAAGCCCTGGCATCGGCCCACGCGCTGCCCATCCCCACCACCCGCACCGAGGCGTGGAAGTACACCCGCGTGGGCAGGCTGTTCAACCGGCCTTATGCCGCGCCCCAGGGTGATGCCAGCGTGCAACTGCCGCCCCGCCTGCCCTTCGCGGCCACCCGCGTGGTGTTCGTGAACGGCCATTTCCGCGCCGACCTCAGCGATGACCTCAAGCAGGACAAGGGCATCGTGGTGGACGGACTACGACATCATCTGTCGCACGGCCCCGTGCAGGCCCATTACGGCACGCTCGCGGCCAGCGGCGACCGCCTGTTCACCGCCATGAACACGGCGGCGCCCACCGACGGCCTGCTCCTCCTCGCCACCAAGGGCGCGAAGACCGGCAAGCCCGTCCACATCCTGCGCATCACCACCGCCGAGGCCGGTCCGGTGCTGATCCAGCCGCGCGACCTCTTCCTGCTGCACGATGGCGCCGAAGTGGAGGTGATCGACGAGCACATCGCCTTCGGCGAAACGGCCGCATCGTTGGTGAACGGCATCCGCGAAAGCGTGGTGGGCGAAGGGGCCGGCCTCACGTTGCACCTCCTTCAGAACGAGGACAACGGTCCGGCGGACATCAACCGGGACGTCGTGCGGGTGGCCGCGAACGGCCGCTTCAGCATCGATACCACCACGCTCTACGGCCCGCTGGTGCGGAATGAGCTGGACGTGGCGCTCACCGGCCCCGGGGCGCATGCCGAGCTGAACGGCGTGTACCTGCTGGACGGCAACGCACACTGCGACAATCAGAGCCGCATCGGCCACGACGTGCCCGATTGCACCAGCGACGAGCTCTACAAAGGCATCGTGGCGGGCAGGGCCACGGGCGTGTTCAACGGCAAGGTGCATGTGAAGCAGGACGCCCAGCGCACCCGCGCATACCAGCGCAACACCAACATCCTGCAAGGCGAGGATGCCCGCGTGTTCTCCAAGCCCGAGCTGGAGATCTACGCCGACGACGTGAAGTGCAGCCATGGATGCACCATCGGCCGCATGGACGAGCAGGCCGTGTTCTACCTCCGCTCGCGCGGGGTGAGCGAGGAGGAGGCCCGCCGGATGATGGCGCACGCCTTCATGACCGACGTGCTGGAGCGCATTGCCAACCCGGATTGGCGCAAGCACCTCGAAGGCATGATCGATGCGAAGCTCGAAACGCTATGAGCACCCCGGTGGGCACGGTCGAGATCCAGCGTTACGACATTGATGCGATCCGTGCGCAGTTCCCCATCCTGAAGGAACAGGTACACGGCCGGCCGCTGGTGTACTTCGACAACGCCGCCACCAGCCAGAAGCCGCGCCGTGTGATCAAGGCGGAGAGCGCGTACTACGCCACGATCAACGCCAACGTGCATCGCGGGGTGCATACGCTGAGCACCAAGGCCACCGAGGCGCAGGAAGCCGCCCGCGAGATCGTGCGCAGGCACATCAATGCGCAGCACGCGCATGAGGTGATCTTCACCAGCGGCACCACGGCGGCCATCAACCTCGCGGCGAACAGCCTTGGTCAGTTATTGCTGAAGCCCGGCGACGAAGTGCTGATCAGCGGCATGGAGCACCACAGCAACATCGTGCCCTGGCAGCTGGCCTGCGAACGGCATGGGGCGGTGCTGAAAGTGATCGGGATCACGGAGAGCGGCGAGTGGGATCTGAAGCAGGTGCCCTTCTCCGACAAGACCCGCATCCTCGCCATCAGCCATGTAAGCAACACGCTGGGTACGATCAACCCGGTGAAGGAACTGGTCGCGGCGGCGAAGAAGCGCGGCATCATCACCGTGGTGGATGGCGCACAGGCCATCGCGCACCTTGATGTGGACGTGCAGGACCTCGGCTGCGACCTCTATGCCTTCAGCGGGCACAAGGCGTACGGACCCACGGGCATCGGCGTGCTGTACGGCCGCGAAGAGCTGCTGGACCGCATGCCGCCGTGGCAGGGTGGCGGCGAGATGATCGATCAGGTCACGCTGGAGAAAAGCACGTGGGCCAAATTGCCCTTCAAGTTCGAAGCGGGCACGCCGCACATCGCGGGCATCATCGGCTTGGGCGAGGCCATGCGCTGGATGGAGGACTACGACAAGGCCGCCATGGCGAAGCACGAGTACACGTTGCTGCAACACGCCACGAATGAACTGCTCACCATCGACGGTCTGCGGATCATCGGCACAGCGAAGGAGAAGGTGGGCGTGATCAGCTTCGTGATTGACGGTGTGCATCACTACGACCTCGGTACGCTGCTGGACCAACAGGGTATCGCGGTACGCACAGGCCACCACTGCACACAGCCGCTGATGGACCGCTTCGGAATAAGTGGAACGACCCGGGCAAGCTTCGCCTGTTTCAATACGATCGAGGAGATCGATGTGATGATCGCCGCGACGAAGAAGGCGGTGAAGATGCTGCGATGAGAATGGTGAGAGAGGTGCGAATGGTGAGAATGGTGAGAGAGGTGAGGGTGGTGAGGGTGGTGAGGGTGGTGAGGGTGGTGAGAAAGTGAAATAGGATGATACGAGAGACCATGGCGAACATGACCAACGATCCGCAGGACCGCGACTGGAAACTGGAGGGGTATTACGAGGTCGGCGAGACCATTTCAGTGGTGGCTGAGCCGGACGGACGGAAGGTGACCGACTTCAAGGACCTCTGGGTGTGGAAGACCGGCATGCAGCTGCTGAAGCCCATCTATCAAGTCACGCGGAAGCTGCCCAAGGAAGAGCAGTACGGTCTGGTTTCGCAACTACGAAGGGCTGCGGTGTCCGTTCCAAGCAACATCGCTGAAGGTTGGGGAAGGAACAAGCGGGGATACCTCCTCCTGGGCTTGAGCTATTCGCGCGGTTCGCTCCATGAGATCGAGACGCAATTGCTCGCATGCGTCGAACTGGAATTCTTGACCCACGAAGACGTTCAGCCGCTCCTGGACAAGATCGCTGGGATCAGCACCGGACTTCTCCGCTTCATGAACAACCTGGAGCCGAAGCGCTGAGGCCACTTTTTCACCACCCTCACCCCTCTCACCATTTTCGCCGTGGACCTCACCCAAGCCCAACAAGAGCTCATCGATGAGTTCGCCCTGTTCACGGACTGGCAGGACCGCTACGAGCACCTGATCGAACTGGGCAAGGACCTGCCGTTGATCGCGCCCGAGCACAAGGTGGACGACAACCTGGTGCGCGGATGCCAGAGCCGGGTGTGGCTCCATGCCGCGCAACGGAACGGCCTCGTCCACTTCACCGCCGACAGCGACGCCATGATCACCAAGGGCATCGTGGCCTTGCTCGTTCGTGTGTACAACGACCGCACACCGCAGGAGATCCTGGGCGGCTCCACGGACTTCATCGACCGCATCGGCCTGCGCGAGCACCTCAGCCCCAACCGCGCCAACGGCCTCAGCGCCATGCTGGACCAGATGAAGCGGTATGCACTGGGATTCTCGGCAACATCACACGGAGCGACATGAGAAAACCCATTTTTCACGCAGAGGCGCATAGAACGCAGAGTCTCCCCCCTCTCCTTGGAAGAGGGGCCGGGGGTGAGGTGCATTTCTTCTCTGGGTTCTCTGCGCCTCTGCGTGAGTCCGCATTTCACCCAATACACCGCGTGAGATGACCCCCGACGAAAAGCGACAACTCGAGGAGCGCGTGATCATGACGCTCAAATCGGTCTACGACCCGGAGATCCCCGTGGACATCTACGAGCTGGGCCTGATCTACGACGTGGTGGTACGCGACGATGGCAGCATCTACATCAAGATGACCCTGACCAGCCCGGCCTGCCCCGTGGCCGAGAGCCTGCCCGCCGAAGTGGAGGAGAAGGTGGCCACTGTGCAGGGCGTGACCAGCGCCAAGGTGGAGATCACCTTCGAGCCGCCGTGGGACCGCACCATGATGAGCGAGGCCGCGCAGCTGGAACTCGGCTTCATGTGAACCCTGCACCATGGTCCGTCCGCTACTGATCGCACTGCTGCTGCTTGGCCTGGTCGCCTGCGGGCCATCCCATACTCCATTCGTGCCGGTGGTGAGTGAGCAAGGCCAATTGGTGGAGCGCCCCGGCCTGATGACCGACAGCCTGCGGCGCAACCTGGTGCACGTGCTCAGCCACTACCACGAAGACTGGCGGATGCAGGGCGGCACCCTTTTGGTGAAGCAGCAGGACCGGGAACTGCGATGGAACTACACGACCAAGGCGATGGACGGCCATTGGCTGGCCACGCATCCGCTGGAACAGGAAGGACCATGAGCACCGACCCCATCATCAACAAGGTCGCCCTTGCGGGGATCATCACCCTCGACCTGGAGGAACTGTACCCGAAGGGCGAGCGTGTGGTCTTCGACCTGAAGCCTTTGCTGTGGCAGGAGGTCGCATTGAAGGAGGCCGACCTGCGCGCGTTCGTGAAGACGCACGATTGGGCACAGTACACCGGCAAGTACGTCAGCGTGCATTGCAGCGCCGATGCCATCATCCCCACATGGGCCCACATGCTGGTGATGACGCACCTGCAACCGTACGCGGCCTTCGTCACCCAGGGCGATGCGCAGCAGCTTGAGCAGGCCATCTTCACCCGTATGATCGCCGGGCTGGACACCACGCCATACCATGGCGCACGGGTGGTGGTGAAGGGTTGCAGCGACCTGCCCATCCCGCTCAACGCCTACGTGGAGATCGGCGCGAAGCTGCTGCCCCACGTGAAGAGCCTGATGTTCGGCGAGGCGTGCAGCACCGTGCCGCTGTACAAGAAGCCGAAGGGGTAGTCGCTACCTTCGGGCGTGCTCCGTACACCGCTCATCATCCTGGCGCTGTTGCTGGGTCCGGCCCTCGCCGCCCAGGTGGACAGGCCCTTTGTGGAAAGCCGCAACGGGTGGCGGCTGTCTCCCCACGGCACCATCCGCGTGCTGCTCGTGTTCGTGGAGGTGGAGTACGCCGACCCCGCACGCAACGCCGACCCGGGCACCGAGCGCTGGCGCAAGGGCGAGCTGCCCGTGTGGAAGGACGATGTGTTCGACCCCTTCCCGCTGCCCGTGCCGCAGGCCACCGTATCGCGCTACTACCACGACATATCGCTGGGCAATTTCCAGGTGCTGGGCGACTACATCGACACGATCGTCACCATCCGCGAAAGCGAGCTGGGCCCCCACCGCAACGGCCACGCCACCGGCCAGATGGCCGTGCGCGCCTTGAACGCCATGGGCGGCGGGCTGCGCACACGGCACGGCCTCTCCCCGGCCGACTTCGACCGGTGGAAGAGCGGCGGGCGGGCCGGCATGCCCAAGGAGCCCGGGCCGGACGAGCCGCACAGCTACGACCACACCATGTTCATCAGCCGCAACGGCGCGCTCCGGCCCAACACCGGCAGCACCGACGGGGGCAGCCCCGGCCCGTTGTACGGCCACGAGAGCGACACCCAGAGCCGGTTCGGCAGCGGCGGCGGCCTGCCGTTCGAGATCCTCAAGCATGAGTTCAACCACCTGTTGATCGGCGGCAACAACTTCCACAGCGGGGGCGGCAACGCGGCGGCCTTCACCAGCTACTTCATGTCCATGCAGGGCGGATGGAGCATGATGGGCGCCGCCAGCAGCAGCCTGCTCACCTGCTCCGCATGGGACCGCGACCGCATGGGCTGGGCACCGCCCGGCGCGACCCACCGCATACGCGCCCGGGACATGCGGGGCCATGAGACGAACGCCGACCTGGACCCGATCGCCGGCGACACCGGCACCTTCGTGCTGCGCGATCTCGTCACCACCGGCGATGCCCTGCGCATCCGCATGCCCTTCATTCCCGAGGACCGCCACCAGCAATGGCTGTGGGTGGAGAACCACCAGGGCCACCAGCGCAACGGCAGCCCCACCGACCGGTTCCACTGGGAGTTCTCCGACCCCTGCACCGCGCCCATCGAACCCGGCCTGTTCATGGTGATGCAGGTGGACCGCGAGAACCGCTCCGGGCCGGGCATCGATGGCGGCCATGCGGACTACCTGCGCCCCGTGCCGGCCAACGGCAACTGGGACCTGCGCCTGCGCGGGGACACCCTCCGGGGCGCGTGCCCGTTCTCCGGCCGGTCCATCGCCTTCCACATGGACGACGCCATGGCCAACCCCCTCACCGGCAACCATGAGCAGGAGCTTCCGCTGCATGACCGCAACGGCGACGGGAGCCTGAGCCGCAGCGAGCACTGGGTGCCCGGCACCCGCGTGCGCAACGGCACCGAGCAGGCCCAGGGCGTGCTGTTCGGCCGCCCGGAGCATGCCTTCCGCATGGCGGGCAACCGCAAACTGGGCATGGGCACCAACCCCTCCAGCGCCAACATGCCCACCTTGGTCTGCAACGACACGCGCGACTTCCACGGCGGGCGGGCGCCCAACGTGCGTGCCGTCCATTTGAACGGCATCGCGGTGGAGCTGCTGGAGATGCGGCCCGATGGCGATGCCGTGGTGCGCGTGCGCAACGACGACACCGTGCTGGAGCAGGATGTGCGCTGGTGCGCGGACAGCATCGTGCTGCACCCCCTGCGCGGGCCCGACGGCCGCTCGCTCACCGTGGCCCCGCGCCGCACCCTGCTGCTGGACCGTTCGCGCACGCCCGCCCGCCTGCACCGCCCCGATACCGCCGACGGGCGCATCTGGTTCAACTCCCCCACCCGCTTCATGGTCATGCCGGGCGCGCACCTGGCCCTGGAGCGCAAGGCGCGGCTGGAGCTGCGTGCCGGGTCGGAGGTGCACCTGCTGCCGGGCGCCACGCTCACCCTGGCGCGCAAGGCGCGGATCAAGGCGCGGCACGGCCGTTTGGTGGTGCATGCCGGCGCGCGGCTGGACGTGCCCGCGAAGGTGCGGCGCCAGCTGCGCAAGGCCGGTGCCCTGGTGGAGCGCCCTCAATAGGCCCGCACGTTCCGGCCCTGCATGTAGTTGATGAAGGCCCGGTTCACCACGCGGTTGCCGCCGGGCGTGGGATAATCGCCGGTGAAGTACCAGTCGCCGGTGTGCCCCGGGCAGGCGGCATGCAGCCCCTCGATGCGCTGGAACACCAGCTTCACCTCGGCGCCGATCCCGGGCGGAGTGAGCATCGCGGCGATCCGGTCGCTGATCTGTTCGGCGGAGAACGGGCGGTAGATCGCCTTCACCGCGTTCTCCTGCTCGTTGAGCGGGCGGTCCACCATGGCCAGGGCGCGGTCGTACACGTCGTCGATGATGTTCTCCTGCTTGGTCTCCTTCAGCAGGGCGATGGCCGCGCGGAAGGCCGCCAGGTCGCCCATCTTGGCCATGTCGATCCCGTAGCAATCGGGGTAGCGGATCTGCGGGGCGCTGCTCACCACCACGATCCGCTTCGGGCCCAGGCGGTCCAGCATCTTCAATATGCTCTCCTTCAGGGTGGTGCCCCGCACGATGCTGTCATCGATCACCACTAAGTTGTCCTGCCCGGCACGTACGCTGCCGTAAGTGATGTCGTACACGTGGGCCACCATGTCGTCGCGGTCGTCATCACCGGTGATGAAGGTGCGCAACTTGGCGTCCTTGATCGCCACCTTCTCCAGGCGGGGCCGCATGGCCAGGACCTCGCGCAGCCGCCGGGGGTCGGGCGATGGGCCCATCTCCAGGATGCGTCGCTCCTTCACCTTGTCCAGTTCATCCTCCAGGCCCTTGAGCATGCCGTAGCAGGCCACTTCGGCGGTGTTGGGGATGAAGGAGAACACGGTGTTGGCCAGGTCATGCTCCACCGCTTCGAGGATGGCGGGGGTGAGGGAGCGGCCCAGTTCCAGCCGCTCGCGGTACACGTCGTGGTCGCTGCCCCGGCTGAAGTAGATCCGCTCGAAGCTGCATGCGCGCTTTGGCAGCGGGGTGCGCACCTCCTCCTCGGAACAGCTGCCGTCCTTGCGGATGATGAGCGCATGCCCGGGCGTGAGCTCATGCACACGGTCGGTGGCCACGTGGAAGGCGGTCTGGATGGCGGGGCGCTCGCTGGCGGCCACCACCACCTCGTCATCGGCGTACCAGTAGCAGGGGCGGATGCCGCTGGGATCGCGCAGCACGAAGGCGTCGCCATGGCCGATCAACCCGGCCAGTGCGTAGCCCCCGTCGAAGTCCACCGCGCTTTGCTGCAGGATGGAGCGCACGTCGAGCTTCTCGGCGATCACCTTGCTGATCTGGCGGTCGGTGTAGCCCATTTGCCGATGGATCGCCGCCAGCCGGTCGTTCTCCATGTCCAGGTAATGGCCGAACTTCTCCAGCACGGTCATCGTGTCGCTCTTCTCCTTGGGCGATTGGCCGATGCTCACCAGCAGGTCGAAGAGCTCGTCCACGTTGGTCATGTTGAAGTTGCCGGCCACCACCAGGTTGCGGCTCATCCAATTGCTCAGCCGGCGGCGCGGGTGGCAGTTCTCCAGGCCGCCGTTGCCGTGGGTGGCGTAGCGCAGATGGCCCAGCAGCAGCTCGCCCATGAAGGGCACGGCCTTGAGGGCCGCGGGGTCGGCGGGCAGGCCGGGGTCCTGCGCCAGGGCCTCGCCGTAGCCCTTGAACACCTTGCCGAAGATCTGCTGGATGGCCTGCTTGTCGGTGCTGCGCTCGCGGTCGATGAAGTTGCTGCCCGGCGCGGGGTCCAGCTTGATCGCCGCGATGCCCGCCCCGTCCTGCCCGCGGTTGTGCTGCTTCTCCATCAGCAGGTACAACCGGTTCAGGCCGTGCAGGGGCGTTCCGTACCGTTCAGCGAAGTGGCCGAGCGGTTTGCGCAGGCGGATCAGCGCAATGCCGCACTCGTGCTTGATGGCGTCGCTCATGCAGCGCCGGTGCCCCGGCCCGCCAAAGGTACGCCGATCGCCACAGCGCCACGGACCTGTCCGCTGGGCGCTGCCCGCTGCGGACCGGGCCGGCCACGGGAGAGCGAAGGTGCGCACGCCTTGAAGTCCCTTTGGCCCATATCACACCACCCGATGGCACCATTCCCGCTCATTTTCCCGCTCGGCATGATCGGCC
>JAVFAQ010000099.1:0-9764 GCA_034002325.1 Flavobacteriales bacterium
GGACGCGATAGCCCGCCCGTCCAGCCCCATGCGCCTGCCTGTCCGGTAGGCAGGCCGGCCCCCACCGCCCGCCACCCGTACTTTCGCCGGCCCCGGGCATGGCCCCGGAGGCGATCGCATGGCCCAGAAACCTTCCATCCCCAAAGGCACGCGCGACTTCTCCCCCGTGGAGATGCTGCGCCGCAGGTACATCTTCCGCACGATCGAACAGGTGTTCCAGCAGTACGGCTTCCTGCCCCTGGAAACGCCCGCCATGGAGAACCTCTCCACCCTCACCGGGAAGTATGGTGAGGAGGGCGATCGTCTGATCTTCAAGATCCTCAACAGCGGCGATGCGTGGAAGGCGGTGAGCGAGGACACGAAGGCCCGACTGAAAGCGGGGGAGGAGGTCCATCCCGGCAGGCTGGCCGCAGAACTGTGTGAGAAGGCCCTGCGCTACGACCTCACCGTGCCTTTCGCGCGCTACGTGGTGCAGCACCAGCACGAGATCGCCTTCCCGTTCAAGCGCTACCAGATCCAGCCCGTGTGGCGCGCCGACCGTCCGCAGAAGGGCCGCTACCGCGAGTTCTACCAGTGCGACGCGGACGTGATCGGCAGCAAGAGCTTGCTGAGCGAGGTGGAGCTGGTCGCTCTTTTCGATGACGTGTTCACCGCGCTGGGCCTGCCCGTGGCCGTGCAGGTCAACGACCGCAAGGTGCTGGCGGGCATCGCGGAGATCAGTGGCCAGCCGGAAAAGGTGGTGGACATCGTGACGGCGATCGACAAGCTGGACAAGATCGGCCGCGAAAAGGTGGAGGAGGAGATGCGCGCCAAGGGCGTCACCGATGAGGCCATCGCACGCATCGCGCCGCTCTTCGCGCTCAAGGGCAGCTGGGCCGAGCAGCGTCCGCAGTTGGCGGAGTGGCTGGCATCGTCGGCCACGGCGCAGCAGGGCCTGAAGGACCTCGACTTCACCTTCGCCAACGCCGGCAACCTGCGCAACGCCCGCTTGGAATTCGACCCCACCCTGGCCCGCGGCCTCGACTACTACACCGGCGCGATCTTCGAGGTGAAGGCGCTGGAAGGCTCGTTGCAGAGCAGCATCTGCGGCGGCGGCCGCTACGACGACCTCACGGGCATCTTCGGCCTGAAGGACATGAGCGGCGTGGGCATCAGCTTCGGCGCGGACCGCATCTACGACGTGCTCTTGGAGACCGGCAAGTTCCCGGCGGAGCTGGGCGCCAGCACCAAGCTCCTCTTCGCCAACTTCGGTGAGGCCGAAGCCCTGCACTGCCTGAAACTGCTGCGCACCGTGCGCGAAGCGGGCATCGCCGCCGAGCTCTACCCCGATGCCGTGAAGATGGCCAAGCAGTTCAAGTACGCCGACGACAAGGGCATCCCCTTCGTGGCCATCATCGGCGAGAACGAGCTGAAGCAGGGCATCGTGACCGTGAAGGACATGAAGAGCGGGGAGCAGAAGGCGGTGAAGGCCGAGGACCTGCTACGTGCGATTGCCTAAGCATCCGTACCGTCGACACATCGGGGCGACCAAGCCCATCGTACGTAGGAATCCCGCTTGTATACGTATCTTTGATGCATGAAGGAGAACCTCACCATCAGCGTGGACCGCGCCGCCAAGCGGAAGGCGGAGGCCTACAAGAAGCGCACCGGCATGACCCTCGGCCAAATCTTCGAGCTGGGTGTGTCTTACGCCGTAAGCATGGGCGCCACACAGGATGCCTCTTCCAAGGTGTTGTGGGCCGATAGGGAAGTGGGCGTTGCGGCGGATGCGTTCAAACCGTCCGACCACGAACGGAACGACATGCTGGGCGCCCTGCTTCGGAAACATCTCCCCCGCAAGCGATGAAGCACGTGCTGCTGGACACGAACATCCTGCTGGACCGGTCATTCCAGCGCGCTCCGGCCAATGCGCCCAGCTTGGAAGTGCTGCGCCGTTGCCAACGCGGCGTGCTGCACGGCTACGCCACCGGCTGGAGCATCATGACGCTGATGTACCTGATGGACGCGGCCCGGGACGCGAACGGCAAGCGGATCTGGACCAAGCCGCAGATCATGGCGGAGACCGCCATGCTGCTGACGTTCATCACCGTCATGGAAGCGAACAATGCCGCTTTTACCAACGGGCTGGCCTTGGGCTGGACGGACTGGGAGGATGCCATCATCTACGCAGCGGGAGATGCGCATCCGTTGATCGAAGGCGTAGTGACCAAGGAGAAAAAGTTCGTGGCCCGGACGCAGAAGCTACCGGGCATCAAGGCCGTGTATCCGGCGGATCTGTTGTGAGCCGAAGGCGCTGCATGTTCGAAAAACCAGAGTACAAGTCCCTCATGGTCGTATGGTCCAGCTGCGACAACCAGCACGCTCCTGCTGCCGGCAACCGGCTTTTGCTTGATGATCCCACAAGCAGCCGGGCCTTTCTACTTCCGCAGCGTCTCACGAAGTGGTCCCTGCTGGCGCGGTAAGCACACCCCATGAAACCTCACCCCATCACCACCATCGGCCTCTAATTACCTTCGCTGCATGCCGCTCATAGAGAATAAAGCAGAACTCCTGCGGGTCCTTCATGGGCATGCTAGCGCCATCCAGGCCTTTGGCGTGCTGAAGCTGGGCGTGTTCGGCTCTTTTGCGCGTGACACGGCCACGCCGGACAGCGATGTGGACCTGTTCGTGGAGTTCGCCCCGGAGCGCAGGACGCTGAAGAGCCTGCTGGGCCTGTCGCAATACCTCGAAGGATTGTTGGGCCGCAAGGTGGAGCTGGTCACGCCGGGTTCGCTCAACCCGTTCACGGGCAAGTACATCCTCGAAGAGGTCCAGTATGTCCCCCTCGCAGCTTGATTTCCTGCGCCACATCGCGCACGAGTGCGGGTATTTGAACTTCCGCTGCGTCTCACGAAGTGGACCCTGCGGGCGTATTAAGCACACCCCAGGATACCCCACTCCATCACCACCATCGGCCTGAAGCTCGATGAACTGGACCTGATCCTGCACGAGCGCCGCCCCATCGCCCTCGCCAAGGATGCCCAGCAGGCCGTGAAGCGCAGCCATGCCTACCTGCGCGACCGCCTGAAGAAGAGCGACGCGCCGATCTACGGCGTGAACACCGGCTTCGGCTCGCTCGCTGACAAGAGCATCCCGAAGGACAAGCTGGCCGAATTGCAGCGCAACCTGGTGATGAGCCACGCCTGCGGCAGCGGCGATCCCGTGCCCGCGGAGATCGTCCGCGCCATGCTGGTGCTGAAGGTGCAGAACATGGCCTTCGGGCACAGTGCCGTGGCCCCTGCCACGGTGGCGCGGTACATCGACATGTACAATCACGATGTGCTGCCCGTGGTGTACGAGCGCGGTTCATTGGGCGCGAGCGGCGACCTGGCCCCGCTGGCCCACCTCGCGCTGCCCTTGCTGGGCTTGGGCGAAGTGGTGGTCGATGGCAAACGCATGAAGAGCGCCACGGCCCTGAAGAAGTTCGGTTGGGAGCCGCTGGAACTGGGTCCGAAGGAAGGGCTGGCGCTGCTCAACGGCACGCAGTTCATGAACGCCTACGCCGCGCTGCTGGTGCTGAAGGCCGATCGCCTGGCGCGCCTGGCCGACATCATCGGGGCGCTCAGTCTCGACGCCTACGACGGCCGCACCGAGCCGTTCCACCCCTCGGTGCATGCGGTGCGTCCGCATCCCGGACAGGCGGTGGTGGCCGCGAACCTGCGTGGATTGCTCAAGGGCAGCGCCATCGCCAAGCGGAAGAAGGCGCACGTGCAGGACCCGTATTCCTTCCGCTGCATGCCGCAGGTGCATGGTGCCAGTCGCGATGCCTTCGCCTACGTGCAGCGCGTGGTGGAGCGCGAGCTGGAGAGCGTCACCGACAACCCCACCGTCTTCGACGACGAGGACCTGATCGTGAGCGCGGGCAACTTCCACGGGCAGCCGCTGGCGCTGGCGCTGGACTTCCTCGCGATCGCGCTGGCCGAACTGGGCAGCATCAGCGAGCGCCGCACCTACAAGTTGATCGGCGGCCAGCGCGGGCTTCCCGCCTATCTCGTGGCCGAGCCGGGCATCCACAGCGGATTCATGATCCCGCAGTACACGGCCGCCTCGCTCGTGAGCGCCAACAAGCAGCGCTGCATGCCCAACAGCGTGGACACCATCGACAGCAGCAACGGCCAGGAGGACCATGTGAGCATGGGCGCCGCCGCCGCGATCAAGACCTGGCACGTGGCGCACGACGTGGAACGGATCCTCGCCATCGAACTGCTGAATGCCGCGCAGGCGCTGGATTTCCGCCTGGCCGACGGCGACGGGCGCACTTCCGCCTACCTCACCTCGTTGCATGCCGCCTTCCGCGAGCGCGTGCCCTTCGTGAAGCAGGACGTGGTGATGCACGGGCTGATGGAGGAGGCGCTGGCCTTCGTGCGCGAGCTGCCGCTGGAGTGAGCGCCGAATTGCACCGCACCGCCCGTCGGCCCATCTTTGGCCATGCCCCGCTGGACGGTCCGCGCCGTACTGCTCTTCATTTCCCTCATGCTGGCCCGGCAGGCATGGCTGGCGATGTACGTGCATCCGTACGCGGACGACTTCAACTACGCCGCCGTGGGCATGCAGCACGACCTGCTGCCGCGCCTGGCCGTGGAACGCGAAGTCTGGAACGGCCGTTGGGCCAGCAATCCGCTGATGCTGCGCGGACCCATGGTCCTGGGGCCGGGGCGCGGGCTGCCGCTGTACCGCACGGTGCCGGTGCTGCTGGTGCTGGCCTCCATCGCCGCGCTCATGGTGCTGCTGCGCCGCGTGGTGCGGGCATCGCGCCGGGACCTGGCGTGGTGGGCCGCCGGCGCCATGGTGCTCTACCTGCACCTGATGCCCGACCTGGGGCAGGGCATCCACTGGTACACCGGCGCGGTGACCTACCAACTGGGCGCCGTGCTGCTGCTGGTGCATGGGGCGGCCGTGATCGATGTCCACCGCAATGGGCCGCGCGTGCCGACGCTGCTGGTGGCGGTGGTCGCCCTGCTCGTGGCCGGCGGCTTCAACGAGGTGAACGCCGTACTGCTCGTGGCCCTGCACGCGGCCCTGTGCCTGTGGCCGCCGCGCGGTTCCCGGGCCGTGCCGCACGTGCGCTGGGCGCTGCTGCTGATCGCGCTGGGGGGCCTGTGGTACGTGGCGGCCGCGCCGGGCAATGCCGTGCGCGGGGCCGGCTTCCCCGCCCGCCACGACCCCTTCCTCACCCTGGCCTGGTCCACCGCGCAGACCGGCCGCTTCCTGCTTCGCTGGGCCTTTGACCCCGCGGTGCTGCTGGCCACGCTCCTCATGCTGCACGTGCTGCGCCGCCGGCCCGGGCCGGTGCCGCCGCTGCCCTACGGCCGATGGCCGCTCACGGCCGCGCTGGTGGCCATGGTGTGGGTCGTGATGGTGCTGCCGTACTGGAGCACCGGCCTGCTGGGGCAGCACCGCACGGTGAACGTGGCCTGCTTCCTCTTCCTGCCGTTATGGGCGGCCGTCGTGATCGCGTGGGACCGGGAGGTGTTCCGACCGCGCGGGTGGCGCCTTCCGGGCATGGCGGCGCGCCATCGCCCGCTGGCCGGTGCGCTGTTGGTGCTGTGCCTGCTGCTCACGGGCAACGATGCGCGGGTGAACGCGGACCTGTTCAGCGGCCGCGCGGCCCGCTACGACCGGCAGATGATGGAGCGGTACGACCGCGTGTACGCGGCGGTGCGCAACGGGGCGCAGGAGGTGGCCGTGCCGCCGCTGCATGACCCGCCGCGCAGCCTGGCCCCGCTGGACCTGCGCACCGACCCGCACCATTGGATCAACGCCGGCATGGCCGCATGGGCCGGCGACCCCGCGCTGCGGATCGTCCGGCGGCCGTGATCAGGGCAGCATCACCTCGTCGGGCACGGGCACCGGCGCGCCCACGAAGAGCTCCTTGGCCAACTTGGTGTCGTGCCCGTACACATCGTCGCGGAAGTTGAGCGTGCCGTCGGCGTCCGTCCACGCGGTGAAGTAGCCGATGGTCACCGGCCGGCGCTCGTGCGGCTTCAGCTGCACGTGCGTCTCCTTGTTGGCGTGCATGGCCTGGCGGATCTTCCCGGCCGTCCACGTGCTGTCGTCGCGCAGCAGGTATTCGGCCAGTTCGACGGGCCGGCTCAGGCGGATGCAGCCGTGGCTGAAGGCGCGCTTCTCGCGGGCGAAGCCGCCCTTGCTCGGGGTGTCGTGGAAGTAGATGCTGTAGCTGTTGGGGAAGAGGAACTTCACGCGGCCCAAGGCATTGCCGGGGCCGGGCCGTTGGCGCACCATGGGCAGCGCCGTGGTGCCGCCCACCACTTCCATGCCCTTCTTCCGCAGGTGGTCGGGGTCCTTGGCCAGCGCGGGCAGGAGCTCGCCGCGCACGATGCTCGCGGGCACGTGCCAGTACGGGCTGAAGACGATGCGCTTGAGGGTGTCGCTGAAGATCACCGTGCGCGTCACGCTGGTGCCCACCACCACGTCCATGCTCCATGCGGGGCGGCCGCCCTCGAAGATGTGCATGCGGAACTCCGGGATGTTCACCAGGATCACGTCGGGGGCATAGGCGGGCGGCACCCAGCGCAGGCGCTCCATGTTCACCAGCAGGGTGCGCAGGCGGTCGCGCGGGGGCACGTTGAGCTGGGCCATGACGCCCGGGCCGATCACCCCGTCGGGCAGCAGGCCGTGGCGCAGCTGGAACCGCTTCACGGCGGCGGTCATCGCGCTGTCGTACCGCATGTCGTGGAGCCGCACGGTATCGCCCTCGGAGCGCAGGTCGCCCAGCAGCATCAGGCGTTGGCGGATGTCGGCGACCACGGCGGCGGAGTCGCCGGTCTCGATCTTGCGCCGCCCCTGCGTACCGGTCGGGCGGGCGCCCAGGTCCAGCGCGGGCCACGCCACCAGGGTGTCCAGCTCGTGGAAGTGCTTCAGCGCGGCCTTCAGATGGGCGTACTGCGGATGGACGGGCTCGATGGGGGAGAGGTCCATGCTGCCCGCCACCAGCGAGTCGATCAACTGGGAATAGTCCTTCTTGCTGCGGGGAATGAACCAGTCCAGCGCGCCCAGGTCCTTGCCCACCAGGCCGCCGTACTTCTTGTCGGCGAAGCGGAAGAACTGCGCGGTGAGCCGCAGCTCCAGGTCCAGCCGGCAGCTGTCGCAGGGCAGGGTGTCATGGCGCACGCCATGGAGCAGCTCGTTCAGGCGGTCGCGCAGGGCGGCGATCTCGGGGTGCGCGGTGTCCGCGGCGTTCATCAGGGCGGCGAAGCCCGATACCGATTGGGAGAGGCTGTCGTTCACGAACCAGGCGTACTGGCCTTGGCGGCGGGCGTAGAAGGCGTGCATCGCGGCGGAGTCCGGCGCATGGCCCGGGTGCGCGGCGAGGAAGGCGGCGATGTCCGTGCTGTCCAACGTGCGCACCGTGTAGGCCTGCGGGGTCTCGAACACCTCGGCGATCAGGCGGGCCTCCTCCTCCTGGGTGCCTGCCTGTCCGGTAGGCAGGGGTGGCGGCGCCGGCCCGCAGGCCATCAGCGGCACCAGCGCAACGAGGGCGAGGAGCGGGCGCGGCATGCGGTGGTCACGACCGGTGCTTCGCGTATATGTACAGCGATCCGCCGTCGGCCAGGAGTTCGATCATGCGGCCCATCTCGGCGCGCTCCACCGCGGGGCAGCCCCAGCTGCGGCCCAGCCGCCCGTGCTCGGCGATGAATTCCGGGCTGACGTAATCCGCGCCGTGCATGATCACCTCGCGGGCCAGCGCCTTGCAGTTCACGCCTTTGTCCAATCCGTGCAGCAGCAGCGCGGGGCCGTGCTTGGGGCTCACGATCTCGGCACCCACGCGGTACAGGCCCAAACTGGTCTGGTGCGAACCCACCTTGTTGCTGAAGTCGGTGGCCATCAGCTCCCCGCTCTTCTGGCCGTGGGCCACGTACGTGCGCAGCAGCAACTCCTTCTTCTCCAGGTCGATGATGTAAAGCCGCTTGGCGGTGCTGGGCTGGCCCATGTCGGCGATGGCCAGCATGCGGGTGCCCTTCAGCCCGTGCTTTTCCACGCTGCGGTAACCGGCGCTGAACACCGCTTCGGGCAGTTCGCCGGCCAGGCCGATCTCCGTGTACAACTCGGCCACGGCGTCCACGGTGGGCGGCGCGGTGGCCGGGGGCGGTGGGACAGGGGCGCCTGCCTTACCGGCAGGCAGGGGCGCCGGTTCGGGCAGCGCCAGACCGAACAACCAGAGGATGAGCAACGGTATCTTCAACATACGGTCCTTGCGAGGTGGCGTTCCCTGTTCATCGGCGAGGTTCCAGGTCGCGAACGGGGCAACGGGCGGTGAAACTAACGATCCGGGCCATCGGATGGTCTTCTACGCCATCATCCTCCAGGGGGTTCTTCGACGAAGGGGCCGGAGGGGGCGATGGAGGACGGCTACGGGTGGGTTTCCCGTCGGATCACGTTGCCTTTCTCATCCCGTTCGACCCACTCGCCGGTCTTCTTTGCAATGCCGTAGGTGACATGACCATCCAACTTGCCTTCCAGCCGGAGCCTCCCGTTCGGATGGTACTCCTGATAGCGTCCCCGGGGAACATCCTGCCATAGCCGGACGACCTTGCTTTCATGGTCCTCCTGCGGCATGGCGGAGATCTCCACCACCATGTCCCGCAGTTCCTCCACGATCTCGATCCTTCGATGGACCGTGCCGTCGAGATAGTACTCGTATCGCCATAAGGATGGCTGCGCGCGGGAAGCCTCAGCGTCCAGCGTGTCAGGAGAAGGTTCGTTCTTGCAGGGCCCGATCATCCTGGTTTGCTGCCGGGAATACTCCGCCATGGCCAGATAGGGCGTTGGTGCGAAGCGAACATCCTGCGCGTTGATGCCTTCCACAAGAAGCATGGTCACGAATGGAAGAGCGGCACGCATGGTCGAAAGGTATCAGAGGTGATGCGGTATCCGGTGAACGCGAAGGGAGTGGTGCGTGATGATCTCCTCACCATGCCGGTTGAGCTTGAGCGCTAAGACACGTCCATCGGTTGGCCCGATGGCCTCACCCCGCCAGCACCGCCTTCGCGTAGTTCGCCCAGCTCATCGTCTTCGTGGCCTCCACCACGTTCTCGCGGGGGATGGGCTTCTCGATGCTGGCGTTCATCACCCGCACCATGTCGGCGATGTCGCCCGGCGTGGCCAGATGGCCGTTGAAGCCATCGGTGATCGTCTCCGGGAAATGCCCCACGCGCGTGGCCACGGCGGGCAGCTTGAAGTTGTAGCTCAGGCTCTCCACCCCGCTCGGCGTGGCCGTTTCGTAGAACAGCACGATGGTGTCGGCCGCTTGGAAGTAGGGCGGCACCTCTTCGTTCGGGATGAAGCGGTCCACCACCAAGGTGCGGTCGCGGATGCCGAGCGTGTCCACCAACGCCAGCGGATCGTAGTTGCGCTCGTCGTCGGCCTTCTTCAGGAAGAGCTTCTTCAACGTGCCGAACACCGCGTTCTTCAACTTGGTGCTGAGCTTGCGTTGGTCCACCGTCCGCCAGAAACGCTCGCCCACGATCATCAGGCTCACATCATCGCGCTGCTTCGCCAGTTCCGCGAACGCCTCGATGCAATGGTGCAGCCCCTTGTACTTCCGAATGAAGCCGAAGAAGAGGAACACATGCTTCCGCAGGCCGTGCTGCGTCTTCCACGCTTCCTTGTCGAAGGCGGGGTCGGGCTTGAAGAGGGTGTAGATGGGGTGGTAGAGCTTGAGGATCGCAAGTGGCGAGTTCCCAAGTGGTGAGTGGCGAGTGGCG
>JAVFAQ010000100.1:0-9762 GCA_034002325.1 Flavobacteriales bacterium
CTCCATGTTCGCGCGGGTCAGCCCCTCGGGGAAGAGGGTCACCCGCAGGAAGGGGTCCAGCTCGGCGATCTCGCGCGCGGTGTTGATCGCCTTGGGCAGGCCCATCTCATGCACCCCGCTGCGGATGCGGTTCAGGTTGCTCAGCTCCAGGTCGTCGAAGTCGGCCAGGCGGACCTCCCCGAAGCCGCGCTCCAAGGCCAGGGTGAGCGCCGCGCTCTGGCCCACGCTCAGCCCCACCACGCCCACGCGCTTGGTGGCCAGCACGGCCTGCTCCTCGCGGGTGATCTTGTTGCGGTTGCGGTCGGTGCGCACCAAGGCGAATTCCTGCTCGCCCAACAGATGCACCAACCGATCGCTCCAAGGGTAGAAGACCCACACGCCATATTGCTCGCTGTCAACACCTTGCAGGTGGTCCTTGGCGGCTTGGTCCAGGGCCTCCGGGGTGAAGGTGCGGGCGGGCTCCTGGCAGCGCACCAGCTCCCGTAGCTGCGCATGCAACGTGTCATGCACCTGCATCTGCGGGTGGCGCTTCAGCAGCTCGTCCAGCCGGGCACGGTCGTCCGGCCGGTCTCCGTGGAAGATGATCGGCCGGTAGGCCGGACGGCCCTCGGGCGAAGGCCCATCCGCTTCGGTCAAGGCGGTCATGGGGTCAGGCATGGTGGTTCGGGGGCAAAATGCCACCTGCGGCCAAATGTAGCCAAGGACGGGTTATTAACAAGTTTTCCACAACTTATTCACATAACCTTTTGAAGCCGTGGCCCGTACGAAGCCGCCATAGTGTTCCACCCATGTCCCATGTGATCCCGCTTACCCATGCACGGCAGCGCCCCTGCGTCGTGTTCGTGGACGATGATGCCGGCAACCGGCAGGCCTTCCGTTCCGCCTTCCGCGAGGCGATGGAGGTGTTCACCGCGGGCAGCGCCGCCGAGTTGTGGCGCCTGCTGGAGCTCTATGCCGTTGACGTGGTGATCGCCGACCAGCGCATGCCCAGCTTGCGCGGCAGCGACCTGCTGGCCCAGGTGAAGGAGCGCCACCCCCATGTGCGTCGCATGCTGATGACCGGTTATGCCGACCTGGACGCCATCATCGAGGCGGTGAACAACGGCGGGGTGAGCGGCTACTTCGCCAAGCCCTGGGTGCATGACCAAGTGGTGCGGGCCGTGGACCAGGCGTACACCGAACGCCGGGCGGAACAGGACCACGTGTCCTACATCCGCAAGCTCGAGGACGCCAACCGGCAATTGGAGTTCGCCCTGCGCCAGCGCCTGCTCTCCTGAGGGCGCCGCTACGGCACCACTTCCCCCGCGATCGTGAGTTCCACGCGCTCCGGCGTCCCGTTCGTCCGCACGATCACCGTGCGCTCCAAGGGACCCGTCGGGGCGCGGCCGTTGAAGATGACCCGTACCGGCACCTCAGCGCCGGGTGCGATCGCTTCGGTGGGCAGCGCCGCATGGGTGCAGCCGCAGTCGGCCTTGCCGTCCAGCAGCAGCATGGGCGCGGAACCCCGGTTGCGGACGGTGAAAGTGATGGTACGTTCCTGGTCCTGCTTCAACCGGCCCAACTCCCGGCGCTGTACCTCCACCGTGGGCCGGGCCTCGGCGCCCAGCGCGATCGCCTCGATGTGGATGCGGCGTTCACGGGCGGCGGCCACCGAATAGATGGAGCGCCGCGGATCGTGTACGTCATCGCTCACGTCGCCGGCGCTGCGCTCCTCGCCGAAGGGCAGCGCCGTGATGGTGAGCCGCGCGCCGTTCGCCGCCGTGCCGTCCATGTAGGAGCGGAGCGCGCCGCCGCGAGCCGTGCGCAGCTCGTTCCGCAGGCTTTCGATCCGGCGCATGCTCAGGTTGGCGTTGTAGTCGTTGCGCGCCAGCGGACTGGCATGCCCGCGCACGGCGAGGGAGACGGGGATCCCGGCGTCCAGCGCGGCACGTAGCCCGTCGATCAGTTCCGCCAACTGCGCATGGCCGCGGTCCACCTCGTCCCGGAAGAAGGCACCGATCGCCGCCGCGTCACCTTCCCGCCCGTACTCGGGGAGCCGATCGCGGTAGCGGTGGTAGGTGGCGCTGTACGGCTGCGCGGTGGTGACGGCCCGGGAGCGCGGCTCCGGCTCGTCGTTGTGGAAGTAGAGCGCAAGGGGCAGCCGCCGGCGCAGGTCCTCCATGCGGTCCACGGCGGCCACGGCAGCACTGTCGAGATCGGCCAACACGGGTTGCGGCGCGGTGGGCACATCGGCCTCCGCCAGCGGCGGCGCCCCGGTGCGCAGGCGGTACAGGTCGTTGCAGCAGGTCTCGCCCTTGGCGGCCAGCGAACCCACGCGGTTGCTGGTGGTCCACAGCTCCCCGCCGCCGGGCGCGAGCATGGGGTAGAGGTCGTTGGCCGGGCTGTTGATCGGCGCACCGGCATGCACGGGCGGGCCGTACACGTCGTTGTCCATGCGGCTGTGGAAGATGTCGTAGCCGCCCATGCCCGGATGGAAGTCCGAACTGAACCACAGCGTGTTCGTCGCGGCATCGAGCCAGGGCCCGGTTTCATTGCCGGGGCTGTTCACCGCGCCGGGCAGGGGGTGTACGTCCACCGCCCGGCCGTCCACCAGATGCGCCGTCCAGATGTCCAGCCCACCGGCACCGCCCGCGCGGTCGCTCACGAAGAGCAACAGCTCCCGGCCCTCCCACTGCGCCACCATGGGCTGGGTGCTGTGCCGGTCATCGCCCAGACCGGGCAGCGGCCCCGCTTCGCCATGGCCGGTGGCGGTCGTTTCGGCGATGTGGATGCGGCAGGGCTTGCCCGGCACGCAGCGGGTGAAAAGCAGGTGCTTCCCGTCCAGCGTCCACGCGGCGTTCCCGTTGTGGCCCGTTCCGTTGATCGCATCGGGCAGGCGCTCCGGGACCGTCCATCCATCGCCCTGCGGCCTTGAGCGCAGGACCACCGTGCGGTACGCCGCCGTGTCGATCACTTCGCCGTCCTTGTTCAACTCACCGCGCAGGCTGCTGAAGTAGAGCGCCGAGTCCGGCCCGATGCGCGCGCCGAACTCGCTGTCGTACGTGTTCACGGGCTGCGGCAGATGCTCCAATGGGATGTCCGGCGCACCGGCCAGCGCTTCCCGCGCGATGGCGCACCCGGCGATGGCGTTGCGCGCCCGCTGGGCCGTCACCGAGTCCTTGCGCCGCTCGCGCCGCAGCACCTTGTTCCAGGTGGCCTCGGCGGCATCGTGGTCGCCCATGCCCATCTGCATCTCGGCGAGCCACCGCTGGGCATCGGGGTAGGTGCGGCCCTGGTCCTTGTAGAACACGCGCCCGTACAGCTCGGTGGCCGCAGCGTACTGGTGGCTCAGCCGGCACGCTTCGGCCTGCTTCCACTGCAGGTCCATGCGCCCGCCGTCGATCGCCATCGCGCCCGCATAGAACCGCGATGCCCCGTAATGCTCGCCCCGCTCCATCGCGGCATCGCCCCACGCTACCCATTGGTCCAGCGATTGGGCCTTCACACCCACGCATCCAAGGCAAAGTGCGATGACCAGCACCCCGAACCTCTGTCCGCGCCACCTATCTGCGTTCATCTGCGTCATCTGCGGATAACCCTTGCATTTCCGTCGTCAGTCGGCCATCTGTGAGATCGGTGGATGCATTTCTCGTGGTTCACATCTGGTCCGGACACGCCTTGAACATGGCGGGTACGGCGGGCCGCTGGCGGAAGAGGCGTACCACCGCGAACTCGATGCCGCCCCGGTTGCGGCTGGCGGGCACCAGGTCGCTGGTGTTGATGTCGTAGCTCAGGCCGAAGGTCCAATCGTCGTGCTCGAAGCCGGCCAGCACGTACCCGGCATCGTCCGCCCGCCAATGCAGGCCGAGCAGGAGGGCACGCTTCAGTCCGAAGCGGTCCAGCAGGATGTGCCGCACGTTCGCGCCCAGGTCCAGCTCCCGGAAGGGGCCTTGGGCCATGTGTTGCACCATGGGCATGAGGTCCCATTTTTCATCCACCGGGAACTGCACCAGCACATGGAGGACCGATCGCGTGTCCAACGGGTCGCCGGGCCCGCCGAGGAAGCCGATCGCCGGGTTGGTGAGATTGAACAGGCCCACGCCGGCCTGCACCATTTCGCGCTCGGCCGGCCGATAGCTGTACACCAGGCCCGCGTGCAGGTCGCCGTGGAAGAGGCCGTCGCGCGCGTATGCCTCGCCGGTGGGCAGCGCGGGGTCATGGTGGAAGCCGTTGAACTGGTGGTCGGTGGTGAGCGCGCGGCTGTCCATGCTGATGGAGGTGAAGCCGCCCTGCGCCCCGAGGGTGACGGCGTGCCCGGCGCGGTGGCCGAAGCGCTGGGTCCAGCTGGCGCCCACGCTCATGTGCATCTGCGCCATCCGGCTGTCGCCCGCGCGGTCGCTGAAGAGCCATGCCCCCGCGCCCAGGCCCTGCACGCCGAGGAAGTCGCGCGCATCGCCGCCCAGCCCGAAGGTGCGGTAGGGCACGGTGACCGATCGCCATTGCTGCCGGAAGATGCCGTTGGCCCGGTACTGCCCGTCGAACTGCCCGATCGCGCCCGGCCCCAACGCCTGCGGCGCGTGGAAGAATTGCGAGAAGTGGATGTCCTGGGCGGCGGTGGGAAGGGAGGTGAGGAGGGTGAGGAGGGTGAAGAGGGTGAGGGAGGTGAAGGGGTTGTCAGTTGTCGTCCTGCCTGCCGGACGGGTAGGTCGTCCGTTGTCAGGCTGGCGACCGACCACCGCCGACCGCCAGCCGATGACCATCAAGCACCGACCAACTCGTGCGTCCAGCGGACCGACAACGGACAACCACCAACTGACAATTGCTCCCCTCATCTGATCACCGTCACATTGCCCTTGGTGAAATGGTCCTGGCCATCGGCGCAGCGCACGCTCAGGTGGTACACGAACACGCCGGGGTCCACGTCCTGCCCGTTCACCGTGCCGTCCCATCCGGCGCCCTGCTCGCGGGTCTCGAACACCTTGCCGCCCCAACGGTCGAAGACCATGAACTCCAGTTCGGTGATGTGGCGGCCGCGCACCAGCAGCACGTCGTTCATGCCGTCGCCGTTGGGGGTGAAGCTGTTGGGCACGAACACGTCGGGTTCGCCGCACACCAGCTCATGCACGGTGACGGAGACCGATGCCTGTGCGGTGCAGATGCCGTCGCTGGCGGTGACGGTGAAGGTGGTGGTGGCATGCACGGTGGCGGTGGGGTGGGGGCTGGCGGGATTGCTCACGGCACCGGGCGGGGCCCATGCGATCACGGGCGCATCGGCAGGGGAGAAGCCCAGCTGCACAGTGGTGCCCGGTACCACGATCGGTTGGTCCACGAAGGCGGCGACCGATGCACTGCTCATGGTGGAGACATGCACGGTGGCGATGCCGGTCCAGGTGCAGCCCACGGGCGATGTCACCGCCGCGGCGAAGGCCATGGTGCCGCTGGGCGCCACGGCGATCTGGGCCGTGCCCTGGCCGGCGAGCACCTCATCGCCCGGCGACCACAGCACGGTGGAACCGGGGTCCACGCCGAGGAGCGCGAGCATGCCGCCCTGGTCCGCGCACAGCAGCGTGTCGCCCACGATCATCGGGGCCGCCAGTGAAACGGTCACGGTCACGCTGTCGCGCACGGTGCAGACCGACCCGTTGCCCGCCATCACATGGAAGGTGCCGCCCACCGCCGGAGCCATGGTGAGGGTGCTGTCCGTGGGGCCGGATGCGAGCACGTCGGTGAAGGCGGGGTCGGTGGCCCAGGTCCATGCGGTGGCCGTGCCGAAGGCGGTGGCGTGCAGGTCGAAGGCGTCCACCGGGCCGCAGATCAGGGTGTCGTTCATCACCTGGAGCACGGGCGGCGCGAGGTCCACGAACACGGTGCCCGTCACGGTGTCCGATCCGTTGCAGCTCTCCGGGTGGGCCGCGGTGAGGGTCACGGTGTAGGTGCCGGGTTGCGCGTAGGTGTGTACGGGCGCGGGGGCGGTGCTGGTCTGGCCGTCGCCGAAGTCCCAGAGGTAGCTGGCGGCGCCGCCGCTGAGGTTGGTGAAGGGCACGGCCAGGGTGGCGCAAACGGTGTCCGGCGCGTCGAAGGCGGCGATCGTCACGGGCGCGTTGAAGTCGAACTTGAGCACGGCGGCGTTGCATCCGCTGCTGTTGTTGGTGCTGCTGAGCGCGCCGGGCGAGGTGGGGAAATCGCTGTTGCCCTGGCAGCCGGCGCACACGGTCTGGTACACGCGCCCGCGCCGGTCGAAGCGGCTGGTGCCCCCGTCCACATGCTCGCGGCTCTGGGTGCCGCCATAGTAGGTGGCGTATTCCAGCGCGCTCATGTCGATGTCGTACACGGCGAGGTAGAGGTCGTGGCCGTCGGTGGTGGCCTGGGCCGCGTCGGGCGTCACGGGCAGGCCGGCGGTGCTCAGCGCGGCGCCCATGCCCAGGGTGCTGCCCCAGCCGCTGATGTAGATCTTGTCGCAGACGTCCACCAGGAAGGCCGTGGGCGAGATGTCCGGGCCCCCGTTGCCGGTGCCGACACGGGTGCTCAGCAGCACCTGGTCCAGGTCGGGGGTGAGCTTGGTGATGAACTGCCCGCCGGCCGGCACCTGCAGGGCGGCGTTCACGATCAGCTCGCCGGCGGGGGCGGCGGTCTGCCCGAAAAGGTACGCGGCCCCGTCGCCGTCGAGCTCCACGAAGTAGGCCTGGTCGTATGCGCTGCTGCCCCGGTAGGTGAGGGCTTCCAGCGCACCGCCGGTACCGATGCGGGCCACCAGGGCATCGGCCGCGCCACCGGCGAAGGCGGGCTGCACGGCGCCGGGCGTGGTGGGCAGGTCGCTGCTGCGCGTGCCCCCGCACACGAAGAGCCGGCCGCTGGCGTCCAGCGCGCCGGTGTACAGGGCATCGGCCCCGGCACCGCCCAGGTAACTGGCATACAGCAGCGTGGTGAGGTCCGGGCTGAAGCGCGCCACGTAGCCGTCCTGCCCGCCGCCGCCGAACAGGCCCTGCGCGGCGTTCGCGGTGATCGGCAGGTCCACGCTGCGGGTGCAGCTCACCACCCACACACTGCCGTCGTCGCCCAGGAACACCTCGCCGCGGGCCTCATCGGCGTAGTTGTAGCGCAGGTCGTTGTCCGAGTTGAGGCCGTCGTTGGCCGATCCGCCCAGGTAGGTGCTGCCCAGCAGTTGGCCGCCATCGGCGCTGAACTTGCTCACCACCATATCGGCCCCCGCCTGGTACGAAACGCCCAGCCCGGCCGGGGTGAAGGGCGTGCCGCCGCCGAAGCCGGCATCGAAGGCGCCGACGGTGACGGGGTAATTGTTGGAACCCGTGGTGCCCAGCAGGTGCAGCCGGTCATCGTCGTCCACGATGATGCTGTGCGGCATCTCGGGCGCGCTGCCACCGATGAAGGTGCTCCAGACCATGGCGCTGCCCGTGGTGTCGAACTTGCTGATGGCGATGTCCGTGGTGCCGCCCGCCCAGCTCGTCTGGTAGGCGCCCGTGGTCGTGGGGTATTGGGCCCCGAAGGCGGTGCTGCCGGCGTAGAGGTGGCCGCTCTTGTCGAAGGTGGCCGTGTAGCCGAAGTTGTTGCTCACCGACCCGGTGTAGGTGGCGAAGCTCAGCTCGGGGTCGATCACCAAGGGCAGGGCGGGATCGTAGCGGCCCGGGCGCAGGCCCACCACGCCCTTGTGCAGGGTGTAGGTGCAGCTCACCGGCACACGCTCGCCGTCCACTTCCTGGTAGGCCAGCGGAATGCGCTCGGTCATGCGGCCCAACGAAGTGCCCACCAGCAGGGCGCCGTTGCGCAGGGCCACGTGGTCGGCGCCATCGTAGGTGATGCGTATGGCGGCGGGGTCGGCGCCGGGGGCCAGCACCAGGTCGTACTTCAGGCCGGCGCGCCCCTCGCGGAACACGGCATCGCAGCCGGGGGCCACGTCGTGCATCACCAATTGCGTGTGGGCGCGGGTGTCGCTGGCCCAGCGCGCGGGATCGTTGCCCAGGAACCAGTGGTACCGCGTGGCCACGGGCAGCCGGCCGGTGTTGTGCGTGCCTTCCCCCGCACTGATGAACCGCATGCGCACGGCGTGCCGGCGCACCACGTCACTGGCCGGGCCGTCATCGGGTGCGCGGCCATGGTGGCCGGCCATGGCGGCGGCATCGTGGAGGTCCAGCAGCAGGGCGCCCCGCTCGAACCACAGGTGGGCGCCCGAGACCTCGCCGTGGTGGGTCACCGCATCGGGCCACTGCCCCTTGTTCCCGATGAAGCGCAGGCCGTGCTGGGCGTGCAGGACAAGCGAGCACGCAATAAGACCGGAGAGCACGATCGATCGCGGTAGGCGGGGCATGCCCGACGAAGGTAGCCGGTGGGCGGGTGGCCGGGGCCGGGATCTCCGCTGCTACCGCGCCACCACCACCCGGCCCGTGTATCAGGCACCACCTCCTGCCATGGCCTCGGACGTATCTGCATCGATGTCCTCGATCATGCACTGCGCGTGAACAGTAGCGATCAACAATAGGAACGACAGGCTAAGGAGCCATTTTGATGAACTGCGCATGGTGAATGGCATTGAAGGTGCAAGCACGTACAGTATAGCTGCCCGCAGGCAAATGAGCGACATCCATCCACCCCCCGGAAGAAAGCGGTCCGGCCACATGCACCACCCTCCCTCCGGCATCCATGACCTCCATGCGGTCCACGATCGCCGGTGCCACCCACATAACCCGGTCCATGGCCGGGTTGGGATATAGGCGCAGGGGCACGATGTGCGCCTCTCCCACCCCCAGGCCGGAGGACTCCCCGAAGACCATCGTGGTTTGCACGAACATCCAAGCCGGTTCCTCGATCAACACACTATCGGCCGCCAGCATGTTGAAGCCCCCCACCAGCGGATCCTCCAAGCCGGTCCAAAAGAAATACTCACCACCCAATATTGCATGGCCGATGTGTGGTGCCGTGGGTAGCTCAGGCGCATTGAACAGGTCCCGGTCCCACCGGATCGTCACCGGGGCCACATAATTGAACGCCATGACCGGCATTTCCGCCATGGGGTACATGGAATATGGCCATGCTTGGGTCTTCGTGGAGTCGTACTGCCAGTTCCAGGTCCACACGTTGAACGCTTCCAAGTCCATCTCCACCGCGCCCTCGCCCAGGTGATCGTCCACCTGTGGGTTCGTGTCCCAACCTTCAGTCGCAGTGGTATCATAAACGAACCACAGCGTATCCCTGGCTCCAGCACCATCCTCAAAGGCCAGATGGAAGCGCCACGTGGGTTGGGCGTGGGCGGCCATAATACCCAGCCATGCTAAGCTTGCGAGCAACGTGAGGCGGAGTGCCGTGGTGGGCATGGTGCGGCCTTTAGGTATAAGACGCAAGTGGTCCGGGAACGCTGCCTGAAGGTACTGTTTCACTTTCCGAACGCATCACACCTTGATGAACTTGCCATGATGCCAGGTCTTATCGGTTGTCAATGCACGAACGATGTAGAGGCCGGGGCCGGATCCTCGAAAAGACATTGCGCCCGGGCCACTGCCCCGACCACGGCCAGCGCCAAGACCACACTAAGGTGTCTTTTGAAATTTCGCATGGTACTGAAGGTTGTTGATGGCTGAAGTCGCCTTTAACATGTAGCGGCCAGAGGCCAATCCGGTCACATCGATCGACTCTCGGCTCTCGTGTCCGATCACATTACGAACAACGCGCCCCGATGCATCTATTATCACAATGTCCATTAGCCCCGAGGTACCATCCAACCACAAGTCCGTCTTGGCCGGATTGGGCCATGCCCACACTTCGACGCATGCT
>JAVFAQ010000101.1:0-9749 GCA_034002325.1 Flavobacteriales bacterium
CAACAGCACCTGCAGGCTGGCCGTGGCACTGGGACAGTTGGGACTGTTCACCGTGTAGTAGTAGGTGCCCGGCGCGGTGGTCCCCGGAAAGAACAAGCCGTTCATCGGGGGGCCTCCGGCCCCGGGCCCGTGCCAGGCGCCGATGGCCGGGGCGCCGCCCAGGGAATCCACCATGCCGAAGGCCGGGGCATTGTCACAGATCAGGATCGTCCGGCTGGTGCCCGCGTTCGCCTGCGGGAACAGCTGCACGGTCACATCCGTCGAATCAGCGGAGCATGGCCAGGCCCCCGCCACCCGGTAGCGGTAGGTGCCTGGCGGCGTCACCCCCACCACGAAGATCCCGCTCATCGGATCGAGCTGGGGCAGCGGCCCCGCCCACGTGCCCACCGGGTCCGGGTTGCCGCCCAAGGCATTGGACAGGTTCAGGGTGGTGCCGGTGATGTTGCACAACTGCACCGTGCCGCCGATGCCGGCATCGGCCTGCTGGTTCACGAAGACCGACACGGTGGCCTGGTCGCCCGGGCAGGCGGCCGAATCGGGCAGGGTGTAGATGTACGTGCCCTCCTGGTCCGACGCCGGGTTGAACTGGCCGGTGTGGGGCGCATTGTCCGGGTCGGTCCAGTGGCCCCCGAACTGCGCGCCGCCGCCCAGCAGGTTGAAGAGGTTGAAGGCCGGCGTGTTGGAACACACTGTTTCGGTGGTGTTGTTGCCCGCATTGATCGCCGGCTGCACGTTCACCGTGAGCTGGCTCTCACGGAAACCGCAGGCGGGCGGGCCCAGCACCCGGTAGGTGTAGGTGCCGGGGCTGTTCTGGCCGGGCACGTAAGTGGGGTCCACCTCCTGCGCATTGAAGTACCACTGCCCGCCGGCATCGGGCGTGCCGCCCAGCGCATCGGTCATGTTGAACGGGGCGTCGCTCGCGCAAACGGTCATCGAACCGCTCTGCCCCGCGTTCGGCGCGGGCACTTCCGTCACCACCAGCCAGGCGGCCGAGTCAGCGCAGGGCCCGTTGCCCGAAACGATGTAGTAGTACGTGTCGGGCGGGTGCAGCACCGGGTTGTACACATTGGAGACCAAGGGCCCGTTGATGGCGCCCCGGCGCCATTGGCCACCGGCGTCCGGGATGCCGCCCAGGAATGTGAACATGTTGAAGGCGGCCCCGTCGGAGCACGCGGTGAGCGAGCTGGGCACGCCGGGGTCGGGGTAGTCCACCACGCCCACCGTCACCAGGGCCGAGTCCGAGGTGCATGCCAGCGCGCCCGTGAGCAGGTAGCGGAAGTTGTAGCTGCCGGGCGGCACCTGCATGGCGTTGAAGTGCTGGCCGCTGAGCGCATTGGTGCCGCCCAGGTCGATCCATGTGCCGCCGCTCTGGGGCGCCCCGCCCAGCCCGTCGAAGAGGTTCACCGAGGTGTTGTTGCGGCACACGGTGAGCACGCCGTTGTCACCGGCATCGAGGCCGGGCACGGTGGTGACCGTCACCGTGGCCACGTCATCACCGCACACGCCGATGCCCGGCACCGTGTACTGGAAGTGGTAGGTGCCGGGGGACAGGCCCAGGGTGCTGAAGATGCTGCCGCTGAGCTGGCCGGAGGTCTCCACCTCGGTCCAGGTGCCGTTCAGGTCGGGCGTGCCGCCCAGCACATCGAACAGCTCCAGTTCCTCCTGTACCGAGCAGATGGTGATCTCCGCGTCCGATCCGGCATTGGGCGCGGGATTGACCACGGCGGTCACGATCGCGGTGTCGGTCACGCACGGCGCCTCGCTGGTGACGATGTAGCTGTATGCACCGGGGGTGTTCGTGGCCGGGTTGAAGAAGCCGCCCGGCACCGGGCTGGGTCCCTGCCACTGCCCGCCCGTGGCCGGGGCGCCGCCCAGGATGGAGAAGAGGTTCACCGGGGCATCGGTGGAGCAGCGTTCAAAGCTGGCGTCGAGGCCGGCGCTGCGCTGCTCCTTCACGTTGACCACCACCACGGCGGAGGCGTTGTTGCACGGGGCCTCGCCCGCCACGGTGTAGGTGTACCCGCCGGGCAGGTCCGTGCCGGGGTCGAACGGGTCGGTGTGCGGCAGAAGCACCGGGTCCGTCCAACTGCCCCCGGGGTCCGGACTGCCGCCCAGCACGTTGAGCAGGTCGAACGGGGCGTCGGCGCCGCATACCGTGGTGCTGGCATTGGTGCCCGCCACCGGCGCGATGTTCACGTTCACCGTGACGTACGACGTGTCGTTCAGGCAGGGCGCGGTGCCCGGCACCACGTACATGTGGTCGCCCGGGGCGGAGACCCCCGGGGTGAAGGTGCCCGGCAGGGCGTTCCCCACCAGGTCGGACCAGGCCCCGTTGCCGTCGGGCGTGCCGCCCAGCATGGAGATCAGCGGGAAGGGCCCGTTGGTGCTGCATACCACGGTGCTGCCATCGGTGCCGGCCCGCGGAGCGATCACCCGCACCACCTGCACCGATGCCGAGAGGCTGTCGCACGGTCCGGTGCCCGGCACGGTGTACGTGTAGGTGCCGCCCGATTGGGACCCGGGCAGGTAGGTGCCCGTGTGCGGCTGGCCATTGGGCCGGGTCCAGAAGCCGCCCGCATCGGGCGTGCCCCCCAGCAGGTCGAACAGGTCCACCGGGTCGTCGCTGCTGCATACGGTGATGCTGCCGTTGGTGCCGGGGTCCGGCGCGGGCACCTCCGTCACGGTCACGGTGGTCTCCAGACTGACGCACGGGGCGATACCGGGCACCACGTAGCGGTACGTGCCGGGCAGGTGGGACCCCGGCAGGTACGTGGTGCCATGGGCCGCATCGTCCGGGTCCCACCAGCCGCCGTTGCCATCGGGCGTGCCCCCCAACAGGCTGAACAGGTCCACCGGCCCGTCGTTGCTGCACACCGTGATGACCCCGGGCAGACCGGGGTCCGGGGCGGCCACCACCACGGTCGTCACGATCGCCGTGGCGTCCGCACAGGGCACATCCCCCTGTACCGTATAGATGTACGGCCCTTGCGGGTCGGTGGCCGGCTGGAACAGGCCGCTGTGCGCCCCGCCGGGGCCGGCCCAGCTGCCGTTGTCGTCCGGGGCGCCGCCCAGCTCCGCGAACAGGTCCACCGGGCCGTCATTGGAACAGCGTACCACGGTGCTGTTCAGGCCGGCCTGGGGGGCGGTGGTCACGGCCACGGTGGCCACGGCGGTGGCGGGTGCGCAAGGGGCCGGTCCGGTCACCGTGTACGTGTACGGGCCGGGCAGGCTCACCCCCGGCTCGAAGATGCCGGTGTGCGGCGCATCGGCGTATGTCCATGCACCCCCGGCGGAAGGCGCGTCGTTGAGCACCTGGAACAGGCCGAAGCTGGCGTTGTTGCTGCACACCAAGGTGTCGCCCAGGGAACCGGCGTGGGGCGGTGTGCTCACCCCGATCGTCAACGTGGCGGCCACGGCCGGGCAGGGGCCATCGCCCGGCACGGTGTACACATAAGGGCCCGCATCGTCCGCGGCGGGGTCGAAGGTGGGTCCGTGGGGACCGTCGGGGCCGGTCCACGTGCCACCGGTCTGCGGGGTCCCGCCCAGCTCGTCCACCATCGCGAAGGGCGGCTCGTTGCCGCAGACCACGATGCCGGCATCGGTGCCCGCATGGGCGGCCGCCACCACATTGACGGTGACGGTGGCCGTGGCCGGGTCGCAGGGCGGCAGGCCCACCACGGTATAGGTGTAGGTTCCCTCGGGCGAGCTGGCCGGGTTGAAGGTGGCGCCCACCGGGTCGGCGTCCGGGCCCGTCCAGGCCCCTCCCTCGTCGGGCGTGCCGCCCAGCATGTCGAACAGGTCGAAGGGCGTGTCCGTGGCGCATACGTCCAGCGCGGCGTTCTCACCGGCATCGGGCGGCGCATGCACCGTTACCGTCACGGTGGCCGTTGCATCGGTGCAGGGCGGGGTGCCCGTCACGGTGTACACGTACGGGCCGGGCGGATGCGTGCCCGGGACGAAGACCCCGTTGTGGGGGCCTGCGGGGCCGGTCCATGTGCCTCCTGCGGAAGGGGCGCCGCCCAAGGCGTTGATCAAGCCGAACGGCGCGTCGTCCGCGCACAGGGCGATGGCCCCGCTGGTGCCCGCGTTGGGTGCCAGGATCCGGGTGATGGACACGATGGCCGTATCGCTGGGACAGCCCGCCGCGCTGACCACGTAGGCATGGTCGCCGCCCTGCTCGGTGGCCGGGTCGTAGGTGCCGGAATGCGGCCCGCCCGATGGGGTGAGCCATGCCCCGCCGGCGTCCGGGGTGCCGCCCAGCAGGGTGTGCAGGTCCACGGCGGGGGCGTTGGAACAGATCGTCAATTGGCCGTCCTCACCGGCGTCCGGGCCGGTCAGGACGATGGCCGCCCAACCGGCGGCGGTGCCGGTGGCGTTGCTCTGGAAGCGGAAGGTGAGGCACCCCTCGGGCGCCGAGGCCGTGAAGGTCTGCCCCAGCAGGGGGTTGGCGGCGGTGCCGGTGGCCAGCAGGGTCCCGGCGGTCCCCACGCCATCGTGGATGCTCAATTGGTCGCCCGCCCCCAACGCCAGCTGCCAGGCGGTGAACAGCACCGTGGTCAACGCGCCGCTGCCCGGCCCGCCTTGGGGGCACAAGGTGGTGGTGATGTCCTCGTTGTTCTGGTACGGCCCGCCGGCCCCTCCGCTGTCGTAAAGCGTGCCGGAGCAGGTGGTGTAGACCGTGCTGTCCGCCAGCGGCAGGTCTTGCGCACGGGGCACCAGTGGGGAGAGCGCCAAGGCCGCCATGGCCGATGCCCGGGCCAGCTTGCGTGCGGTGGTGGCCATGATCAAGCGGGTGCGTTCACTCATCCGTTCCCTCCCCCCGGGAAAAAGGGCCGCAATTTACGCCCGCCGGACGGGCCGTGTCCAGCGCATTGATCCACCGGACGTTCCGGCCTATCGAACGGCGGGGTGGCCTGGTGGCCCGGCAGCGCCCCTTTCCCTCGGGGAAGGTAAGACGCGGATCGGGGCCGGTGGTTGCTTCTATGGCGTGCCGGCGGCTGCGCGCGCCGGGACCGGCTTGGCCAGGGTGATCGCCAGCATCACCTCGTGGGAACCGCTGCTGTAATTCCGCAGGTTGGAGGTGAGCATGTCGTAGGAATAGCCGAACTGGAAGGTATCCTTGATCCAACAGCCCACCATGGCGCACCAGGCGTCATTGGTGCGGTACGAGGCGCCCAGCCAGAACGCGCCCCGATATCGCACCGTGGCCGTGGCATCGATCATGGGCGGCACGGGATCCACGTACTTCACCATCACCGATGGCTCCAGCACGAAGTCCTCGCCGATGGGGAAGCGGTAACCGGCGGTGGCGTAATAGTGGTGCTCCATTCGGCTCAATGCCTCCCGGCGCCCTTCCATGAACTGCACCTTGTTGCCCATGATCTGCGGTGCCGTGGCGCCGAACCAGAAACGCGGGTGGTGCAGATGGATCGCGAATTTGGCATCGGGCAGCAACTCGCCACGAAGCTGGTCGTCCATGGCCGGGTCGCCCGGGTCGCGCAGCTCGATCTTCGACCCGTCGATCAAGAATTGCAGCATCCCTCCGGAAAGGGCCATGCCCAATTTCAGGTCCTCGGTGATCTTCAGGTGGTAGGTGTAGGATAGCTGCATCCCCGTGCGGCGGGTGGGGCCCACATGGTCGGTGAAGATGTACCCGCCGATGCCCATGTTGCGGGCCACCGGCGTGGTGGCGCTGAGGGTGAAGGTGCGGGGCGCGTCCTGGATGCCCGTCCACTGGTAGCGATGCCCGCTGCGCACCTCGAACAGGGGCCGGCTGCCGGCCACCGCCGGATTGAACACGTAATCGTTGAACTGGTACTGGGTGAGCTGGGGCAGCTGCTGCGCCCACGCGGTCGCCACCATGGCCGGGGCCAGCATCAGGAAGAGGGCGCGGGGAAGGCTCTTCATGGGGTCATCGGATGATGGTGAGCGGGCCGGTGTACGGCTCGGGGAACCGTTCGTCGTTGAGCTGGACCACGAAATAGTACGTGCCCACCGGCACCGGCGCCCCATCGTACCGGCCGTCCCACGGGGTGCGGTATCCCACGCTGCGGAAGAGCATTTCGCCCCAGCGGTTGTAGATCTCCACCTCGCATTGCGGGAAGAGCTCGATCAGGCCGATGGTCCAGGTGTCGTTCCACCCGTCGCCGTTGGGGGTGAAGCCGCTGGGGATGTCCACTTCGGGCATCACGGTCACCAGCACGGAGTCCTGTGCCACGCAGCCGTCCGGGGTGGTCACGGTCACCACGAACCAAGTGGTGATGGTGGGGAAGGCGGTGGGGTCGGCGGCGCTCCCGCTGGAAAGCACGGAGTCCGGCTGCCACACGAAGGTGGACCCCGGCGGCCCGGTGGGGTCGCCGCCCAGTTCGGTCTGCTCGTCGTGGAAGATGGTGCGGTCCGGTCCGGCATCGGCCACGGCCAGGTCGAACACCGTCACGGTAACCGTGTCCGTGTCCGTGCAGGGGCCGTCGCTGGCGGTGAGGATGAAGGTGTGGGTGCCCGGCGCCGGCCCGTCCAGTGCCACCACGGGCCCGCTGCCCAGTTCATTGCCGTCCGCATCGGTCCACGTGTAGGTGGTGGCCCCCGTGCTGCCACGGCCATCGAGCACGATGCCCGTCCCGGCACAATGCTGCTGGTCGGTGCCGGCATCGGCCGTCACGCCGATCTCCGCAGGCACCTCCACGTCCATGGTGCCGGTGCAGCCCAGGGTATCGGACACGGTGACGGTGTAGCTGCCGGGAGGGAGGCCGCTGATGTCCTCCTGGTCGCTCGTGAAGCCATCGGGTCCGCCCCAGGCCAAGGTGTACGGCGGTGTGCCGCCGGCCAGGCTGATGGCGATCGAACCGTCGTCGGAAGTGGTGCAGGTGGCCGCCGTCACATCGTCCAGCAGGATGGTCAACGGCGTGTCCGGCTCCGCGATGAAGTATTGGAAGGTGGCGTTGCAGCCCACCGCATCGGTGATGGTCGCCTGGTATGCCCCGGCGCATAGGTCGGCGATCGCCGGGCCGGAGGAGCCGGGGCCCGGGAGCCACGTGAAGGCGTACGTGCCGATGCCGCCGGCGGGAGCCAGAACGATGCTGCCGGTGCAATCGCCCGTGCAGGCCACGTCCGTGACCGTCGCGTTGTCCGTGATCGGTGTCCAGGGTCCGATGGTGAAGGTGGCGGTGGTGTCACAGCCGATGGCGTCCGTGATGGTGACCGTGTGGTCCCCCGCGCACAGGCCGGCCACCCCCAGGGTGGTCTCCCCGCCGGGTTGCCACAGCACCGTGAAGGAGCCGGCACCGCCATCGGGGGCCACCGCGGCCTCCCCGTCGCAGGGGCCGTTGCAGGTCTCGCCCACGAAGGTCAGCCCGGGCAGGATCGCATCGCCCTCACCGATCGTGAAGGTCTGCTCCACGGTGCAGGCGTTGGCATCGGTCACGGCCACCGCGTACGTGCCGGCGCACAGGCCGTTGACGCCCGTCACGTCCTGCGCGATGACGCCGCCCGGCCCGGACCAGATGATGGTGGGGTCGGGCAGGCCGCCGGTGATGGTGAGCTGGGCCGCACCCTGGCAATCGCCGAAGCAGGTGTTGTGGGCCAGGTCCAGGGCGATGCTCATCTCCACCGGTTCGTCCAGCACATGGGTGTATGCCACGGTGCATCCGTTGGTATCGGTGATCGTCACCTCGTAGGCGCCCGGGCACAAGGCGGTGGCCGTGCCGGTGCCCTGCCCCTCCACCTCGGGTGACCATAGGAAGGTGTTCCCGCCGTTGCCGCCGGACACCTCCAGGGCGATGGACCCGTTGCACTCGCCCGGGCAGCCGGGGCCGATGACCTGCGCGTTCGCCTGCAGGGGGTCGGGGCCGGTGACGATCACCGGTACGCTCACGCTGCACCCCAGGCTGTCCGTGATGGTCACCAGCGTCTCACCGGCGCATAGCCCCAGGGCTTCGGTGCCGCCCTGGCCATTGCCCGGCGGCGGGGTCCATTCGATCGTGTGGCCGCCCGTGCCGCCGCTGGGGGCCACCGTGGCGGTGCCGTCGCAATCGCCGAAGCAGGTCACCGGGGTGGTGGTGAGGTTGGCCAGCACGGGGTCCGGCGCGAGCACCAGGGCGGTGTCGATGCTCAGGCAGCCGGCGGCATTGGTGACCAGGGCCAGGTACAGGCCCGGGCAAAGGTCCACCGCGTCCGTGCCGGACTGGCCGATGGGGGCGCCTTGGGCATCATGCCAAACAATGGTGCAGGGGCCGTCCAGGCAGGGCGTGGCCACGCTCACCGCGCCATCGCAATCATCGGGGCAGGTCACCGCGCCATCGGTGGTGCCGGTGGCCTCGCCGTCCGCGTCCTCCACGGGCACCAGCTGTTCGGCCTGGCAGCCGTTGGCATCGGTGGCCACCACGGTGTAGAGGCCCGCGCACAGCCCGCTGATGGTGCTGCCGGTGCCCATCACCTCGTTGCCTTCGAGCCAATACCACGTGTGGTCGGGGGTTCCACCGGTGGCGGTGGCGCTGGCCGTGCCCGTGCATTCGCCGCAGGTGCTGGGCGTGGCGCTGAAGCTGATGGCGATGGGGTCCGGGGTGTCCAATGTCCAGCTCGCGGTGCCCGTGCATCCGTTGGCGTCGCTCACGATGAGTGTCACGGTGCCCGCACAGAAGCCCGATGCCGCCGGGGTGCCCTGCCCTTCGGCCGGCTCCGGGGCCCATGTGTAGGTGAAGCCGCCATTGCCCCCGGTGGCGATCGCCGTGATGGCCCCGTCGCATGCGCCGCTGCACCCCGGTCCCTGTACGATGCCCGCGATCGCGATCGGTGCGGGACCGGGCACGATCAGGCTGTCCACCACGGCGCAGCCCGTGCTGTCCGTGATGGTCACCTTGTAGGCCCCGGCGCACAGCCCGGTCACCTGGTCGGTGCCTTGGCCATCGATCGGTCCGGGTTCCCAGAAGAAGGTGTAGGGCGGTGCTCCACCGGTGGGCACGGCACTGGCGGTGCCGTCGCATGCATCGGGGCAGCTCACGGGCGTCACGGTCAGGTCGGATGTGATCGCGGAGGCGGCATCCACCACGGCCGGTGCGATGGCGGTGCATTGGTCGCCGTTGACGACGCTCACGAAGTAGAGGCCCGCGCACAGGCCCGTGAGACTGTCCGTGCCGGTGGCGATGGGGAAGCCCGATCCATCGAGCCAGGTGACGGTGCACGCGGGCGAGGTGCAATCGAACTGAACGGACACCGCGCCGTCGCAATCGCCGGTGCAGTCCACACTGCCGTCCGTGGTGGCCAGGTCCTCACCGCCTTCATCGGTCACGGGCACCGAGGCGATGGAAGTGCATCCCGCGCTGTCGGTGACCATCACCTGGTAAAGCCCGGCGCAGAGGTCCGTGATGGTGGGCGTGGTGCCCATGGGCGTGCCGGCCAAGGACCAGGCCAGGGTGAATGGCGGGACGCCCCCGGTCACTTCCACCGTGGCCGTGCCGTCGCACGTGGTGCAATGCGCGGGCGTGCTGCCCACCACCAGGTCGGGCCCTTCGGAGCCGATGACGGTCCAGCTTTGCGTGATGGCGCAACCATTGGCATCATGCACGGTGGCCGTCCAAACGCCGGGGCACAGGAACTGGGCGCTCTCCACGCCCTGGCCGTTGGGGGGCACGGGGTCCCATACGATGGTGTGGGCACCGGTGCCGCCGGCGGTGAGCAAATTGATGCTGCCGTTGCATGCCCCGGCGCAACCGGTCGGCGTCACCTCGGCGCTCATGGTGAGCGGTTCGGGCGCC
>JAVFAQ010000102.1:0-9683 GCA_034002325.1 Flavobacteriales bacterium
GGCGCCGCAGCGCGTTCAAATGGTGGTGCCTCGCGGCTTACTTGATCTCCTTGTGGACCGTCATCCGGCGCAGGATGGGGTTGTACTTCTTCAACTCCAGGCGCTCGGTGGTGTTCTTGCGGTTCTTGGTGGTGATGTACCGGCTGGTGCCGGGCTGCCCCGAGGTCTTGTGCTCGGTGCATTCCATGATCACCTGGATGCGGTTGCCCTTCGCTTTCTTGGCCATTGCTCAGCGGGTGTGTCGGGGTTCGGTCTTAGGCGTTGAGGAAGCCTTTGGCACGGGCCTGCTTCAAGGCGGCTTCCAGGCCGATCTTGTCGATGGTGCGCATGCCCGCGGCGCTCACCCGCAGGTTGATCCACTTGTTCTCCCCGGGCAGGAAGTACTTGCGGTCCTGCAGGTTCGGGGCGAAGGTGCGGCGGGTCTTCCGGTTGGAGTGGGAGACCTTGTTGCCGGTGATGACGTGCTTGCCGGTGATCTGGCAGACCTTGGACATGGCGTTCTCGGATTACGGGCGGCAAATGTAGCAAATATTCATCGGTACGGGATCGAGTTCGGGTTGCGGCCGTCCTGATCGCCGTCTCCTGTGCCTCAGGCGCTTGCCAGGGACTAGGCACGGCGCCCCCCCATGCGCGGGGCCGGCGCATCGGCCCGGCCGGCCCCGATGGGCGCGGTGGCCGATCCCGGGAAGAAAGCCGCATCTTGCCGGCATGGCCCACCGCATCCCGATCGCCTGGCTGCTCCTGATCGCCGTTGCGCCGCCGGTCATGGCGCAGGCGGGCCCGGACCCCGTCCCGCTCAGCCGCCTCTTCCCCGTCGGCTTCGCCGAACACGCCGGCGACCGCTTCCTCCATGTGGAGCCCGACAGCCTGCGCGGCGAGCCCGGCCAGGCCGACCGATGCTCCGCGTTGTGGGCCTATCACGCCTACCTGTACGACAATTACTGCCACGTGTACCGGCACACCGATGAGCTTCTCGCGCTGCTGCCTGACACGCCCCGGGTGCAGGCGCTGTACGAAAGGCTGTTGCGGGCGGACACCGCCTTCCGGCAGGTGATGGGCCCCGCCCTGACCGGTACGCCCGTGGCCGACCTGCATCTGGACAGCGCCATGCGGACCGCCGCGCGCTTCTACTATGTGCATCGCACGGGCGGCGCGGTGGTGACGCATGTATGCACGGGCATCAACACGGTGAAGGAGCTGGGCACCACCGTGGCCGATGCGCATCATGCGGCCTTCTGTTACATGGCCATCCACGCCATGGACGACCATTTCGCGCCGTTCAATGCGGTGGTGGCGCCCTACCGGAAAGAGTTGCGCAGGCAGCCTTCGGACGATCGGGTGCGCGAGGTGGAGCGGGCGGTGTACGCCGGCATGGCCCGGTCGCCCGCCCTACGCGCGGCGTTGATCGCGGAATACGAGCGGAAGCAGGCCTTCCTGCCGTTCCGGCTGGTCCGGTAGGTTCAGCCGGCCACCACCGCCTCCGCCAGCTTGTCCATGCTGTCGCACCATCCGCCGATGTGGCTGTCGCGCGAAGCTTCCGTGGCCAGGCCCTTCTGCCGGAACTCCATGCGGGTGCGCGGGCCTTCGGCGTGCAGGTCCACGGTGACGAGCGTGCGGTGGTGCGCGGGGTTCACGCCGGCCACGGGCTTCTCCCATTGGTGCGTGAAGGCCAGGTGCGCGATGGGCCGCACGGCCACGTAGCTGCCGTAGGCCGGGAAGTCCGTGCCGTCCGGGGCGCGCATCAGCACGCGCCATTGGCCGCCTTCGCGCAGGTCGGCCCGGGCGTCGATGGTGGTGAAGGCGGCGCAACCGAACCAATGGACCAGCATCGCGGGCGTGGTCCAGGCCCGCCACACCAGTTCGCGGGGCGCGTCGAACACCCGCGTGATGCGGAGCTCGTCCGCAGCGGGCGTGCTCACCTGGTCGCGGATGCGTTGGACGGTGTCCACGCCCACGAAAGTAGGTGCGGTGCGCAACGCACGTGTCCGACCATCAGGTCGTCTCATTGTCTGATCTTCTGATCCTTCTCCGGCCACCGCTCCTCGATCTCCGCCACCTTCGCCATCACGATCGCCTTCACCAAGGCGGCGGGCAGCGGCTTTTCCGGCGTGAACCGGATGGTGCCCTTGCTGGTCTTGAACCCCTTCAGCGCATCCTTCAGCCCGGACGGCACCGCCCCGTACAGGGCGCAATGGTTCTTCGCCGCACCGATGTACAGCACGGGATGGCCGTTGTACTTGAAGGCCGGCATGCCGTAGCCGAAATGCTCGGTGATGCCCGGCACGGACGCAAGGATCCGCTTCCGCAATTGCTGCAAGGCCTCACGCTGGTCCAGCGGAAGCTGGGCGAGATAGTCGGCGGTGCCCATGGCTCGGGCGTTCGATGGGCGATGGTTCACATCCAACGGGCGTCGTTCTCGCGCACGTCCTTCGCGCGGTGCAGGGCGATCTTGCGGATCAACGCCTTGGGCAGGGGCTTGTCGTAGGGCAGTTGCATGGCGATCCGCCCCACGGTGAAACCGGCGAGCTCCTTCTTGAAGGGCGCGAGCGAAGCGGGCGTGGGCACGAAGTTGGCGTGCTTGCGATGGGCGGAGAAGGCGAAGAGGATCCGCCCTTCCTCGAAGACCGGCGAGCCCCACTTGATGGCCTCCTTCGCATCGGGCGCCACGCTCTTCAGCAGGGCGTACAATTCGTTCAGCAGGGGCCGGGCCTCGGCCGGCGCGGCGGCGATGTATGCGGCGATGGTGGTGGGCTTGGGCGAGGTGCTGGGTCGCATGGCGATGGTGTTGGTCAGTGAACGGGCATGGTGGCAACGGTCCGGCCGATGGCAGGCGGCAGGGCCTGCACGAAGTCCGCCAGGCGCTCCAGGCATTCGCCCCAACCGGCGGCGTGCTCTTCGCAATGCGCCACCGTGGCGAAGGTGGTCTGCTCCAGGGTGAGGCGGGTCATGGCGCCGTGGTCCTCCAAGGTGATGGAGACGATGGTGTCGCACCAGATGTCGCCGTCGTCGCCCTCGCGCAGCCAGGTGAAGACCAGCCGCGCCGGCGGATCGATGTGCGTGTACTCGCCGCGCACCCAATGGTCGCTGCCGTCCGGGGCGCGCATGCAGAAGCGGTACTGGCCGCCCACGCGGAAGTCCTGTACGCAATGCGGCAAGGTGAATTGATGCGGCCCCCACCACTGCGCGAGGTGTGCCGGATCGCTCCAGGCGGCGAACACCAGTGCGCGCGGGGCTCGGAACAGGCGGGTGAGCACCAGGGTGCGCCGGTCGATGTCGGTGGTGATGGGCATGGTCATTTTCTTTTCGTTCGCGTGGCATCGCGCTGCTCCGCGCGGCGGGCGATCAAGGGGCGTTGGATGTCACGCAGCACGTCCTTGCCCACCCAGCGCTCGGTGGCATCCTTGCTCGCTGCGAGCTCCTCCGCCAGCTCCATGGCGGCCTCGCGCAGCGCCACGCTCCTTCCGCCGATGCCGCGCAAGGCCCAGCTCACGCCCTTCTTCACGAAGTTGCGCGGGTCGTTCGCGGCCGCGCGGACCAGCGGCAACGTGGCCAGGAAGGGCGCGTCGCCGCTCTGCTTGTCGTGCAACGCCAGACTGGCGAGCAGGGCGAAGGCGGCGCGCCGCTCGAACTCGGGCTTGTGTCCCGCCCACTGCTTCACCTTGGCGAAGGCGTGGGGCGTGCGGTCGAACAGCGCGAAGCAGGCGGTGTCGCAGGTGGCCCAGTTGTCGAAATCCTTGCACCAGGCGTCCATCTGCGCGGCGCTCACCTGCGCCGGTTCACCGATCAGGCAGGCCAGCATGCGCGCATCGTACACGCCCGTGCCCCACAAGGCGATGGACAGCTCCTGGTCGCGGCCGATGGTCTTTGCCAGCTCGCGCAGCTGGGCCATGGTGGTGCCGTGGGCGCGGTCCACCACGATGCCGAAACACGGGCCCATCTCCGCGCGCACCTGCGCCGAGCCGAGCCGTTCGAGCTCCGCCAGCACGGCCTTCACGTCGTGCGTTCCTGTGGATCGGGATGCGGCCCGTTTCGCCATGGTCACATCGCGTTCACGATCCAATTCAGCTCCGTGCGGTAGTCCTTCGGGTCCTTCACTTCATCCGGGTTGTTCAGGTAGCTCTCCCAGAACTTGCCCGTCTCGCCGTGGCCTTTCTCACGCACCCAGTCCTGCACAGCGGCCCAGGCCTGCGCAAGCCCGTCGTACGGGCCTTGGTACACGCTGCGCACCACCTGCACCGCGGGCAACTTGCTGTTGATCACACGGCCCTCGGGCGTGATCGCCTGCGCCACCGGGAAGCCGATCTCGAAATCGAACGTGTCACTGGGGCGGCGGTGATGGTAGGAGAACATCGGACCCGTGATGTTGATGCCTTGGCCGGTGATGGCCTTGATGATCTCCTGGATGGCGGGGTCCATGTACTTCGGCATGTCGCGGCCGGGGATCACGAGCGGGATCACGGCGGTGGTGAGCTCCTGGGTGGTGATGAGTTGGGGCGGGGTGATCATGGTGTTATGGTGTTGTTGGTGCCGGGGTCAGCGTGAGAGGGTGAGGGTGCCATTCTTGCACCTTCACACCCTCGCTCCTTCTTACTGGGACCGGGGCGGCCATCGAGTTTCAGCCTTGTGATGCGAAGTAGGTGTCCAGCCGTACGTAATTCACCTCCATGCCGCTTGCCATGGGGATCGCCAGCACGCCATCGCGCGCCTCCGGCGACTCGTACTCCACCACGAGCGACATCAGCGTGATGCCGTCGGCCTCGGTGAAGGTCATGGTGTTCACGGCCTCGCCGGGGTACCAGGCCTGATCGAACTTCTCGGTCAGTACCATCCGCTCGGGCGGCGACACTTCGCGGATCGTGCCGCCCATGCCCATTTCCTGGCCTTCCGGACCGGTCCACGCCCAGCGATACCTGCCACCGGGGCGCAGGTCCATCTCGCAAGTGGTCAGGGTCCAGCCCGGCGCGCCGTGGAACCAGTGCTTCATCATCTCCGGCTTGCTCATGGCGTCGAAGACGAGGGTGCGCGGTGCCTTGAAGCTGCGCGTGATCCGGATGGCGCGCTCACCGTGCGGCGTGATCGTGACCTGGGTTCCCATGGGTTGAAGGTGTTCGGTGTCCGGGTTCAGGCGAGCAGTTCCTCCAGCTGGTCCAGGCCGGCGGAGAAGCCTTCCTGGAAGCCCATCGCGAGGATGCGTTGCAGGTCGGCCACTGTCCCATACTGGATGATGGCGCGCACCAGCGTGCCGTTGCCTTGTGGGCTGAAGTGGTTCTCCCAGCGCGAGCGCGGCATGCGGGCATTGATCACGCCCTGCTCGTCGCAGAAGCCATCGCTCCCGGAGAAGAAGGACTTCGGCCGCACGGCATCGTAATCGAAAAAAGACCAATGGCGGTCGCCCGAAGGACCTTCCATGCAATAGAGCCAGCGACCGCCCGGGCGCAGGTCCAGCGACTTGATCGTGCAGCGGTAGGGCCTCGGCGCCCACCACCGGCACAGCTTGTCGGCCTCGGTCCAGGCGGCCCACACGGGATCGATCGGCGCGGCGAAGGTGCGTTCCACGGTGATCGTGCGCTGATCATCCTGCACGACGAAATTGAAGTGGGGGTGCTTGTTCATGGCGTCAGGGTCCGGAGGTATGCGTCCATGCGGCCAAGCGTTTGCTTCCCGCCTTCGATCGCGCCGTATGCCTTCACCGCGTGGTCGCGCGCCTCCTTGGTGGGGAAGAGGGTGCGCAGGGTGATCAATGTGCCGCCCTCCGTTTCCACGAAGGACAGCGAGCCCGTGAACAGCTTCGGGTCGTCCCAGTCGCCGTGATCGTAGGCCAGCCGCTCGATGGGCGAGACTTCCGTCCAGGTGATCAGGTTCGGGAACACGGTGCCGTCGGCGGCGGTCATGGTGTACTTCCACGTGCCGCCCACGCATAGCTCGAACGCGATGGTCTTGTTGGAAAAACCGTTCGGCCCCCACCAGCGGTCGATGTGCTGCGGATCGGTGCAGACTTTCCACACCAGGGCGCGCGGCGCCTGCACCATGCGGTCGATCACGATCTCGCGGTCGGCCGGGTTTTCACTTCCTATTGCCATGCCTGCGGGACTTGGTGGTCTTGGTCGCCGACGGGCCTCCTTGGGCCTGCAACTCCTTCAAATATTCGTCCAGCCGGTCGAAACGCGCCTCCCAGAATCGGCGGTATTGTTCCATCCAATCGGTGGCCTCCTTCAGCGGCTCGGCCTTGATCGCGCACGGCCGCCACTGCGCCTCCTTCCCCCGGGCGATCAATTGCGCCCGCTCCAGCACTTTCAGGTGCTTGCTCACCGCCGGCAGGCTCATGCTGAAGGGCGCCGCCAACTCGTTCACCGATGCCGGACCGCTGGAAAGACGCGCCAGTATGGCCCGGCGCGTGGGGTCGGCCAGCGCGTGGAACGTGGCGCTCAGGCGGTCCATGGAGGGAGCGGGCGACATGCTGATGGCGGGATGCGCTGCAAACGTATTAAACCATTCGGTTAAATGCAAATGACCTTGAACATCCGATGCCATGCCGCCCCGCGCCATGTGGATCCCCTGCCGACTTGACTTCGCGCGCGTGCATGCGCCCGAGCCATCAGCAACGGGGCCGCATCATGTGATCCGGCCGCGACCACCCCGGCGCACGTTCATCGAGTGTTCCTCGGCATTCGTACGCAGTATGCGGATATTGCTCGAACATCCCACATAGCCACAGTGTTCAAAAGGTCCTTTGACCCCATAATATGCTAACCGACGGCTAACTTTGCCCCCCTCCGGACCAAACCTTCAAAAAAGTACCTGATGGCGAAAAGACGATTGAGTGAGAACGAGTTGACCGAACTGCTCGCGCAGTATCGTAGTGAACGCCGGCGTCTGTTATTCCAACTTGAGCGGGTGCGCGAGGCCATCGCGGACCTGCGGAACGGTGGCACGGGCACCACCCCGCGGAAGGCCGCCGCCGCCGCCCCCACGCGTCGGCGCAAGCCCGGCCGCAGAAAGAAGCGGACCATCAAGGACGGCGGCTATCGGCTGAGCGATTGGGACGAAATGGTGATCAAGACCATTACGGACAAGCAGCTTTTGATGCCCAAGGCCGACTTGTACGCCGCGTCGCTCAAATGGGCCAAGCGGAAGTACCCCGACATGTCCGATGATGATGTGGCCGTGAAGCTGACCCGGGTGCTGCAGAAGCTCAGCGGATCACGCGGTGTCCTGGGCACCCATCGCTCGGGCCTGCGCCGCGGGTACCACTATGGCCTGAAGGAGTGGTTCTTCAGCAGCAGCGGAAGCCTGCGCAAAAAGCACTTGGACAAACTGGTGCTCGCGTAGGTCGTCTGACCACCGCCATGCCCCGGACGTTCTCCGGTCCGCCCGCATGGCGATGGACCACGCACGCAAACGATCGCGCAACGTGACCTCCCGCCCGGGCCGGCGTCCAATTCCGTGGACGGCCGGTCCGGAAGGGAGAGTCCGGGCCGGTACTTCTCGGAAGGTGCCCCAGGGCACCTTCCGCCTTTCAGGCCCTCCCCTCCGCCCTCCTCCCCATGGGCCCTCTTCGCACCCAGGCCGGTAGTCCATCCGCGTACAGCAACCGATACACCAAATAAGCGGTGCCGGTGCCGATGACCGACCCGGCCACCACGTCCTCGGTGAAGTGCTGCGACAGATGCACCCGGGACAACCCCACGAGCGCCGCCAGCACCAACAGGGGCAGCGCCCACGCCCGCCGGCGAAGCACCACCACCAGGGCGAAGCACATGCCGAACGCGGCGGTGGTATGACCGCTGGGAAAGGACAGGTGGCCGTGCAGCTCGATGCCCGGGACCCAATGCATGTCCGGCATCTCCGCCATGAACCGGGACGGCCGGTACACGTCCGAAAAGACCAGCCGCTTCAAGGCCTGCACCACGATCGCGCCCAGGCCGCAGCCCACCCCCATCATCAGGAAGGCCCGCACGCCCTTGAACAGGAACAACAGCACCGCCAGCACCACCGGCACCAGCCCGTCGCCCACGTGGGTGATCACGCGAAAAAAGTCGTCGGCGAACGCCAGCGTACCGTCGTTCACCGCGGCATGGAGCTCCAGCCTGCCGGTGGTAAGCACCGCCCATGTCACCGGCAGCGCCAGCACCAGATGCCCTGCCATGAAGAGCCGGACGGCCTTGCGTTCTTCCACGCCGCGAAGCTAATGGCCCGGCCGCGCCCGCGCGCGTGTGTGCCAGGGCCGCACGAAGCGACCCGTCCGGCCGGCGTACTTTCGGGGTCCAACCCCTTGTCCCGCATGCGCATCACCGCCCTGGCGGCCCTGCTGCTCGCCTTGCCGCCCGCCACCGCACAGGTCGTTTTCACCCATGCCCTGGGCACCGCCACCGGCCAGACCGGCGCAGGCGTGGCCCCCGTGGCGGACGGCTATCTCATCGCTGCGGGGTCCTTCGACGGCGCCACCACCACCCACCGCGCCCGGCTGGTCCATTGCGGGACGGACGGCCTGCCCGTTTCCGAAACGGCGCTGCCGATCACCGGACGGGTGTTCGTGCAGGGCATGGCGTCCGGGGCGGGGGGGCTGCATTTCCTCTGCGGAAGCAGCTTCGCGCCCGGCGCCCTCCACCATGATGGGCTGCTGGTGCGGCTGGGGGACGATGGAAGCGCACATTGGACCGCACGGCCCGACGTGCCCGGCGACCAGCAATACCTGGGCGCCGCCGCCACCGACGATGGCGGCGCGGTGGTCTGCGGCGTGGCCCCGGTCAATGGCACGGCCCGCCCGCTGGCATGCCGCTTCGGGCCCGATGGCGGATTGCTATGGCAGCAGGTGCTCATGGACGAAGCGGGCGGCATCGCGCGGGACGTGGCCGTGGACCCCACGGGCATGGTCATCACCGGCCGCCGGGTGAACCCCAGCGGCCACACCGATACCTGGATGGCCCGGCTGGACCTGGACGGCAACACGGTCTGGACCACCGCCGTGGGCGGCCCCGCGCACGAGGAGGGCCATGCCGTGGTGCGCAGCGCCGATGGCCATTTCATCTCCGCCGGCTTCACCGACAGCTACGGGCCGGTATACAACGATTCGTTGCGGCGGCGCTGCGTGCATCTGATCAAGGTGGACGCCGCCACGGGCGACACGCTATGGACCCGCACCACCGGCGACACCCTGCGTGACCGCACCGCGCTGGCGATCGACATGATGCCCAACGGCGACCTGATCGTGGCCGGTGTCCGCGCGCAGGCCCCGGGCAGTTCCCAGGCCCTGGCCCAGCGGTTCACTCCGCAGGGCTCGATCACCTGGGAGCGCCAATATCAGGCCGGCAAGGAGGACCGCCTGTGGCATGTGCGCGCCCTGCCCGTGGGCTTCATCGCCACCGGCGCGTCGTTCGGCATGGAAGGCCACAAGGCCCTGCTGATACGACGGGACAACCTGGGCGAGTGAGCGGCCGGCGCGGTCACGGCAATTGCTCGAACCGGGTGGCCGTGGGCACCGACCCGCCGATGTTCAGCAATATCTCCTCCCGGTCGTTCTGGGCGCCGGTGTATTTCACCACACCGTTCAAGTCCAGGTCCACCCGCAGATAGCCGGTCATGGCCTGCGTGGGCACCGCGCCGCCCAGCACATCGAGGATGAGGTCGCGCGAGTTGCCCGCACCGGTGTACCGCACCATGCCCAGCCCGGCGAGGTTGCCGCT
>JAVFAQ010000103.1:0-9672 GCA_034002325.1 Flavobacteriales bacterium
GGGCGGCACGCGCGAAGTGGGCGTGAGCAGCACCCAGGCCGTGGTGTACAGCGACGTGGTGATCCTGATCGCCAACTACCTCCTTACCCAGGCCCTGCTGCTATGATCCAGGTGGAGCACGTATCGAAGCGCTTCGGCGACCTGGAGGTGCTGAACGACATCTCGGCCACCTTCAACAAGGGCGTGGTGAACCAGGTCATCGGCAAGAGCGGCTCGGGCAAGAGCGTGCTGGCCAAGTGCATCGTGGGCCTGTACAGGCCCGAGCAGGGCCGGGTGCTGTACGAGGGCCGCTCGTTCCACGAGATGGGCGCCGAGGAGAAGCGCGACATCCGCCAGGAGATCGGCATGCTCTTCCAGGGTTCCGCGCTCTTCGACAGCCTCACCGTGCTGGAGAACGTGATGTTCCCGCTCACCATGTTCGGCCGCATGCCCCGCAAGGAGATGGAGGCCCGCGCCCGCGAGTGCCTGGAGCGGGTGGACATCGTGGACCGCGACGCCCTCTACCCCGCCCAGATCAGCGGCGGCATGCAGAAGCGCGTGGGCATCGCCCGGGCGATCGCCATGAACCCGAAGTACCTGTTCTGCGACGAGCCCAACAGCGGCCTCGACCCGCAGACCAGTCTGGTGATCGATGAACTGATCATGGAACTCACCACGGAGTACAACCTGACCACCGTGGTGATCACCCACGACATGAACTCGGTGATGGGCACCGGCGGCCACATCATCTTCATCCACGCGGGCCGCAAATGGTGGGAGGGCGACCGCGACGAACTGCTCCGCAGCGACAACCCGGAGCTCAACGAGTTCGTGTTCGCGGGCGGGCTCATGCGCAAGGTGCGCGAGCAGATGGGCGGCTGACCCCCGGCCCCTTGCCGGCCGGCCCCGAACGAAAAAGGCCGCCCCCCGTGAAGGAGGCGGCCTTTGCGTTCGTGTGCCCGGTGCGGTCAGTGCATCACCACCATGCGCTTGGTGGTGCGGACGTCGCCCGTGGTGAGCGCATAGGTGTACACGCCGGCCGGCAGATGGGCCGTGTTCAGCTCCACCCGGTAGGTGCCCGGCGCCTGCATGCCCATGGCCTGCTCCATCACCAGCTTCCCGCTGATGTCGCGCACCACCATGGAAACAGCGCCCGTGTGCATCACCTCGTAATCGATGAAGGTGGACCGGTCCGCCGGGTTCGGCTGGTTCTGGCCCAGGTGGGCGGCGGAGGCCGTTTCCTCGATGCCCGTGGTGATCTCGCCGAAGTTCATGCGGATCATGGGCGTGGTGGTGGTGTAGTACCAGTCCAGCCCGGCGCTGCCGAGGTACCAGATGAAGGCCGTCTGGGCCGGGCTCACGCCGCTCTGGCCGATGCGCACGGTCCCCACACCGGTGATGCAGGCGATGTAGTCCTGCCCGCCGTTCACCGTCACGGGGGTGAGGAAGGGCAGGTCGATGAAGTTGCCCTGGTTGGGGCCGCTCAGCATGCCGGCCTCCAGCTCCACCTCCTGGGTGTAATGGAGGATGTCCTCGAAGCCGTTGCCGCGCAGGTCGCCGCCCACCACGCTGCCCACTTCGGAGCCGGTGCGGATGGCCACTTGCAGGCCGTGGAGCTCGGTGGTCTCGGCCACGTAGAAACCGTTGCAGACGATCAGGTTGCCGTCCTCGCCCGCCTCGAAGAAGCCGGTGAGGGCGCCGTTGTCGCGGGCATAGATGTGCTCGCTCACCTGGAAGCTCAAGGTGCGCACATTGTCCGTCGGCGTCTGGTCATCGGCCTCGGAACTCACGGTGAAGGTCACCTCGTGATCGCCGGCGATCGCAGGAGGGGTGAAATCGGGCGAAGGATGGACGCGCAGGCTGGCCCCGGCCGGGAAGGCGGGGTAGTCGTGGGCCTGCTCCATGACCACCTCGCCGTCACGCTCCACAAGGAAGCTGGCCACCACGTCCTGGGGCATGCTGCCGTTGTTGAGCATGTCCATGTGCAGCCCCATGGGCCGCAACTGGGTGTAGGGGAAGATGGTGTAGGGGATGGAGTCGTAGGTCATGGCCACGTCGGGGTCCCAGCTGGTCAGGGCCGCGTCCTCTATGCGCAGGTCATGCTCGTAGAGCTCCACGAGCTTCACGTCGTCGATCTGCCAGTGGTAGTGCGAGGCGCCCGCCTCATGGATGAAGCGGACGCGGACGTTGGCGGGGTTGCCGGTGATGGCGGCGGTGATGTTGACCTTGCGCACCTCGGTGCCGGGGTCGGCGTTGCCGGCGCGGCCGGGCGCGGCGGCGAAGCGGGTGGGCCAGGTGTTCCCGCCGTCGGTGCTCACGTCCACCCAATGGGGCGAGCTGCCGCCGCAGCAGAAGCGCAGGCGTTGGCGCCACTCGAGCTCCACGTACGGGGTGGCGCTCAGGTCCATGACCGGCGAGATGAGCGCACCTTCCCGGTCCACGCAGGTGCCCAGGGGCACGCAGCCGTCGTTGCTCAGGTTGGAGTCGAAGATCATGAAGCCCGTGGCCGTGGTGCCGCCGGCGATCTTCTGGGTGGTGCTGCTGTAATCACCGTTGGGGCCGTCCAGGTCGAACAGCCAGAGGGCGCCGTCCGGGCCGGAGGTGCTCCAGCCGCCCTGGGGGGTGTTGCCTTGCAGGCCGTTGGTGAAATCCTCGTGGTACACCACGTCGCCGCCGTCGCGGGCATCGTCCATCGGGGCGGGGGCCTCGGCGGGGTGGGAGGTGTCCGGGCCGATGGTGAGCATGGGTCCGGGAGCGGCCCACTGGCCCGCGCTCGTGCCCCAGGCCAACAGGGCCGCAGGGAGAATGTAACGTACGTTCATGTCAGGGGTGTTTAGGGATGCTTTGTAAGTGTTCCGGGACGATCGTCGGTCCCGATCGGGCAAAATAGGAAATAGTTGGATCCCCGGCTCAACGGGCCACCGTGAAGAGGCGCCTGCGGGCCTGGTCGCCGGTGCGGACCTCGGCGATGTACAGGCCGGTCGGCAGGTGCCCCACCTGGATCGCCAGGGCCTGGTCGCCGGCCGGCAGGGTGCGGGCGGAAGGCGGCACCACCGGGCGGCCTTGGATGTCAAGGACCTGCCACGTGACCAATTCGGCCCGGTCCAGGGTGAACCGCAACACGCCTTCCGCGGCCATGGGCACCGGGAGCACGAGCAGGTCCGGGCCGTGGGCGGCGGCCGCTTCGTGGATGCCCACGGCCACCGGCCACAGGTGCAGGCGCACCATGGGCGCGGCATGCAGGTAGCGCACCAGGAATGAGGGGCCGTCCAGCAGCACCGAGGCGCCCACCGGCACCGCACCGCTCACCGCCACCAGCACGGGGGCGTCCGTCGTGTCGTCCAGCATCTGGATCCCCGCGTGGAAGTCGCCGGGCGGAAGGGCCTCGCCCAAGGTGAAGGGCAGGTACAATGGCTCGCCCCACCAGAAGGCGGTCTCCTCCTCGGGGGTGATGGTGTGCCGCGCGGAGGTGTCCACCACGGTGAACTGGGCGTCCATGAGCACCGCGCGCACCACGGCGCCGGCCAGGGTGCCCCCGGCCAGATGGGCGGTGAGCCCGTGCGGGGTGCTGCCGGCATGCACCAGCTCGAAGCGGTTCAGGGCCATGAAGGGTTCCGCGCCGCCGATGAGGCCCTCGCTGGTGCCGGCATCGGCGGCCATGGCCCCGTAATGGTCGTCCCAGCCCGGCCCGGTGATGGTCTGCGCGGCCTGGCCGCTGTTGTCGGCGGGGTCCTCGTCACCATCGGCCGTGGCGGTGAAGGCCACGGTGAGCGCCCCGGTGGCATCGGCCGTCCAGCCCGTGGCGATGGTCACGGTGCGCTGCCCGCCGGGCACCAGGGTGTCGATGGCCGCACCGGTGAAGGGGCCGTGCGTGTCGCCGTTCAGGGTGATGGTGGCCGCTGTGCCGATGGCGAACAGGGTGTCCGTGCCGCTGTTGCGCACCACCGCGCTCACGGTTACGGGCGCCGCCTGCTCCAGCGGGAGCTTGTGGTAGCGCAGTCCTTGGTCGCCGGTGGCGAAGGGCGATGCGGTGATGTCGTTCGGGTGTACGCTCACCACCGTGAGGTCGCGTTCAAGGCGTTCGCGCAGGCAGATGTCGTCCACGGCGAAGCCCCCGGCCCATCCGCCGCCATCGCTCCACCGGAAGCGCAGGCGCACATCGGCCTCGCCATCGTAGGCGGCAAGGTCCACGGCCAGCGGCTGCCATTCGTCCGGCACGGCGGGTATGGTGTGCAGCACGGTCCATGGCCCGGCACCCGTTCGCACCTCCACGGTGGCGGGCCCGGCGCCCAGTTCCTGGGCATGCACCACGCGGGCCTCGAGCACCACGCGGGCACGGCCGGTGAGGTCGATCGGCGGGGTGGTCACCGCCACGTCGGCCAGGTCGCAATTGCAGGGGGCGGCATCATCGTTGGCCATCAGGAAGCGGTTGCCGAAGGGCGTGTCCGGCACCGGGAAATAGCCGTTGGCGTTGGCGTCGTCGGCATCGCCCACGGTCCAGGCCGGCGTGAAGGTGCCCAGGCCGTTGCCCTGCGGGTCCTGCATCTCCACCTCCGGCCCGATGTCCCATCCGTCGGGGATGGTGCCGTCCGCGAAGTCCGCGCTGAAGAAGCAGGGCTGGGCCTTGGGTTGGGCGAGGGCCGGTACGGAGGCCAGCAGCAGCACGGGAAGGAGGGCACGGGGCATGGGCGGTGGGGTCTAGGCCGGCTCCTCGGCGTATTCCTCGATGGGCGGGCACACGCACACCAGGTTGCGGTCGCCGTAGGCATCGTCCACGCGGCTCACCGCCGGCCAGTACTTCCACGCGCGGTTCACCCGCATGGGGAAGGCGGCCTGCTCGCGGCCGTAGGGGTGGGGCCATTGGTCGGCACACACCTCGTCGCTGGTGTGGGGCGCGTTCTTCAGCAGGTTGTCGGCCTTGTCGGCGGTGCCGTCCTCCAGCGCGGCGATCTCCTGGCGGATGCCGATCATGGCCTCCACGAAGCGGTCCAGTTCGGGCTTGCCCTCGCTCTCGGTGGGTTCCACCATCAGGGTGCCGGCCACCGGGAAGCTTACGGTGGGGGCGTGGAAGCCGTAGTCCATCAGCCGCTTGGCGATGTCGCCCACCTCCACGCCGGCGGTGCGCTTGAACCCGCGGCAGTCCAGGATCATCTCGTGGGCCACCATGCCGTCATGCCCGATGTACAGGATGGGGTAGTGGGGTTCGAGCTTCGCGCGGAGGTAGTTGGCGTTGAGGATCGCGTAGCGCGTGGCGTCCATCAGGCCGTCGTCGCCCAGCATCTTGATGTAGCCGTAGCTGATCAGCAGGATCAACGCGCTGCCGTACGGGGCGCTGCTCACGGCGGTCACGGCCTGCGCGCCGCCGGTCTTCACCACGGGGTGGCCGGGCAGGAAGGGCTTGAGCTTCTCGTTCACGCAGATGGGGCCCATGCCGGGGCCGCCGCCGCCGTGGGGGATGGCGAAGGTCTTGTGCAGGTTCAGGTGGCACACGTCGGCGCCCACCAGGCCGGGGCTGGTGAAGCCCACCTGCGCGTTCATGTTGGCACCGTCCATGTACACCAGGCCGCCGTTGGCATGCACGATCGCGGTGATCTCCTGGATGGTCTCCTCGTACACGCCGTGGGTGCTGGGGTAGGTCACCATCACGCAGGCCAGCGTGTCCGTGTACTTCTCGGCCTTGGCCTTGAGGTCGGCCACATCGATGTGCCCCTCGGCATCGGCCTTCACCACCACCACCTGCATGCCGGCCATCACGGCGCTGGCCGGGTTGGTGCCGTGGGCGCTGCTGGGGATCAACGCGATGGTGCGCTTGTGGTCGTTGCGGGCGGCATGGTAGGCGCGTATGGTGAGCAGGCCGCTGTATTCGCCCTGGGCGCCGCTGTTGGGCTGCAGGCTCGTGGCGGCGAACCCGGTGATCTTCGCCAGGGCCTCCTCCAGTTCATTGATCAATGCCTGATAGCCCTGCGCCTGTTCCACCGGCACGAAGGGGTGGATGTCGGCCCATTCCGGCCAGGTGATGGGCATCAGGGTGCTGGCGGCGTTGAGCTTCATGGTGCACGAGCCCAGCGGGATCATGCCGTGCGTGAGGCTGAAGTCCTTGTTCTCAAGCCGCTTGATGTAGCGCTGCAGCTCCAGCTCGGTGTGGTGGCTGTTGAAGACCGGGTGGGTGAGGAAGTCGGTGGTGCGCTCCAGGCCGGCGGGCACGGCCAGGCCCTCGGGCGCGGCGGTGCCCTTCACGGGGTCCTTGCCGGCGGCCTCGGCCAGCGCGGCGAGCACGTCCTGCACGTCCTGGCCGGTCACGGTCTCGTCCAAGGCGATGCCCACTTCGCCCTGCGCTTCGTCGATGCGGAAGTTGATGCCGCGTGCCTCGGCGGCCTGGCGGACCTTGTTCACATCCGGCACACCGGTCAGGGCGATGGTGTCGAAGAAATGGTCGCCGGCCAGGGTGAAGCCCAGGGCCTGTGCGCCGGCGGCCACCGCGCGGGCGTGGGCATGCACGCGGCGCGCGATCCGCTTCAGCCCCTCGGGGCCATGGTACACGGCGTACATGCCGGCCATCACGGCCAGCAGCGCCTGCGCCGTGCAGATGTTGCTGGTGGCCTTGTCGCGGCGGATGTGCTGCTCGCGGGTCTGCAAGGCCATGCGCAGGCCCTGGCCGCCGCGGCGGTCCACGCTCACCCCGATGATGCGGCCGGGGATCAAGCGCTTGAAGTCCTCGCAAGTGGCGAAGAAGCCGGCGTGCGGGCCGCCGTAGCCCATGGGCACCCCGAAGCGCTGGCTGTTGCCCACCACCACGTCGGCGCCCCATTCGCCCGGGGGGGCGAGCAGCACCAGGGCGAGCAGGTCGGCGCACACCGCCACGCGCACCCCGGCGGCCTTGGCCTTCTGCACCACGCTGCGGTGGTCATGCACGGTGCCGTTGAGCGCGGGGTATTGCAGGGCGATGGCGAAGTAGCCGTCGGCCGGGTCGATCGCGTCCACGTCGCCCACCACCAATTCCACGCCGATGGGCGCGCAGCGGGTGCGCAGCACATCGATGTTCTGGGGCAGCAGGTTGCGGTCGGCGAAGAACTTGTTGGCGCCCTCCAGTTCCTTGGGCCGGGCGGCGTAGAGCATGTGCATGGCCTCGGCGATGCCGGTGGCCTCGTCCAGCAAACTGGCGTTGGCGATGGGCAGGCCCGTGAGGTCGCTCACCACCGTCTGGAAATTGAGCAGCGCCTCCAGCCGGCCCTGGCTGATCTCGGCCTGGTAGGGCGTGTAGGCCGTGTACCATCCGGGGTTCTCGAACACGTTGCGCTGGATGGCGGGCGGCAGGACGGTGCCGCTGAAGCCCATGCCGATGTAGCTGCGGAAGACCTTGTTCCGCGCGCCCAACGCCCGCATGTGGGCCAGGTGCCCGCTCTCGGTGAGCGCCGCGCCCAGGCCCAGCGGCTTGGTGGACCGGATGCCCTTGGGCACCGTGCGGTCCATGAGTTCATCCAAACTGGCCACGCCGATGGCTTCGAGCATGGCGGCTGTGGCGGAGGGGCCGGGGCCGATGTGGCGCTCCCGGTAGGTGACGGTGGACATGATCGGGGGTCGGAAAGAGCGGGCAAATATACTGGGGAAGGGCAGGCGGCCCGTGGCCGTCGGCGGGCGCGCCGGCCCGTTATCTTTGGCCGCGTCGATGCGGGCCTCCCACTTTCTTGCCGCCTTGTTGTGCCTGGCCCTTGGCGCCCATGCGCAATCGAACAAGATGGACCGCATCCTGCTCATGAACGGGCAGACCATCGATGCCCAAGTGGTGGGCCAGAGCACCTTGGAGGTGCGCTACCTGATCGCCACCGGGCGCGGCCTGCGCGAGCGTGCCGAGCCCACCGAGAACGTGTTCAGCGTCACCGATACGCTGGGGCGGGAGAAGATCTGGTACTTCCACGACACGGTCTTCGGCAACGACCTCAAGGTGCAGGAGATGCGCTGGTTCATCAAGGGCGAACAGGATGCGCGGCAGGGGTACCGGCCCATCTGGCCCATGGTGGGCGGCTTCGCGGCCGGGGCGGGCCTCACCATCGGCCTCGACCTGGAGATGAACTCCATGTTGATCCCGCCGATCTACGCCGCTGTGATGGTGCTGCCCCGCGTGCATGTCACCCGCGGCTCCATCACCGATCCGCTCATGGAGGGCGATGAGCACTACGCGTACGGCTACGCCAAGGTGGGCCGCACCAAGCGCGTGGTGCGTTCGCTGTTGAGCACCTTCGCCGGGGTGGGCGTGGGGCTGGCCGTGCGCCAGTTGATCATCAACCCCAACCTGCCGGACCGGTAGGGCGGAGCGAGGAGGCCGCTTGTGCCGCCGGCCTACTTTTGGCCACCGCCCATGAGCGCCTTCGAGAACACCCTTGCCTTCGCACAGGCCCAGGACGCTGCCGATCCGCTGCGCGCCTTCCGCGACGAATTCCACTTCCCGCAACATGCGGGTCGTGATGTGATCTACTTCACCGGCAACTCCCTCGGCCTGCAACCCAAGGGTGCCGCCGCCGCGCTGAGGCAGGAACTGGACGATTGGGCCACGCTCGGTGTGGAGGGCCACTTCCACGCGAAGCATCCGTGGTACAGCTACCACGAGGAACTCACCGCCAGTACCGCGCGCGTGGTGGGTGCGTTGGAAGAAGAGGTGGTGGTGATGAACCAGCTCACCAGCAACCTGCATTTCCTCCTGGTGTCGTTCTACCGTCCGAAGGGGAAGCGCGTGAAGATCCTCACCGAGCAGCGGCCCTTCCCCAGCGATACCTACGCCTTCGCCTCGCAGATCAAATTCCACGGGCTGGATCCCGATGCTTGTCTCGTGGATGTGCAACCCCGCGATGGCGAACACACGCTGCGGCCGGAGGACATCATCGCCCAGATCGACGAGCTGGGCGATGAACTGGCGCTGGTCTGCTTTGGCGGCGTGAACTTCCTCACGGGGCAGGCCTTCGACATCAAGGGGATCACCGCTGCGGCGCACAAGGTGGGCGCGTTCGCCGGCTTCGATCTGGCGCACGGCGCGGGCAACCTCCACCTGAAGTTGCACGACGATGGCCCCGACTTCGCCTGCTGGTGCAGCTACAAGTACCTGAACAGCGGTCCGGGCAGTGTGGCCGGGGCTTTCGTGCATCAACGGCATCTGCGTTCCGATCTGCCGCGCTTCGCCGGATGGTGGGGCCACGACAAGCAGGAACGCTTCAAGATGGAGCGCGATTTCAAGCCGATGCCCACTGCCGAGGCGTGGCAAGTGAGCAACGCACCGGTCTTTCCCATGGCCGTACACCGTGTGGCGCTGGAGCAGTTCGATCGTGCGGGCATGGAGCGCCTGCGGGCGAAGAGCATCCGGCTCACCGGCTACCTGCGCTGGCTGATCGAAGGCATTTCGCAGGAACATGGCGGCATGTTCAACATCATCACGCCCAACGATCCCGCGCAGAATGGCGCCCAACTCTCCATCCTCGTCAACGGCGATGGGCGCGGCATCTTCAAGCGGCTTACGGAACGTGGCGTGTTCTGCGACTGGCGCGAACCCAACGTGCTGCGCATGGCCCCGGTGCCGATGTACAACAGCTATGAGGATGTGTGGCGGTTCGGGGAGATACTGAAGTCATGCATCGCTTAATGCACGTAGCGAGCGGAGAAATGCAAGTCTCACGCAGAGGCGCAGAGAACGCAGAGGTGAATGCC
>JAVFAQ010000104.1:0-9646 GCA_034002325.1 Flavobacteriales bacterium
TTTCGCCATGGCGTGGCGAAATTCCCACCACTATGTGGCGATATTCCGAAGCATCGCGTAGCTTCGCGGGGCCATGGAAAAGCCAAGGAACATCCGGTATGCCGTGGACATCGCCCTGAAGGACACCCCCGTGGTGCTGCTGCATGGCGCGCGGCAAACGGGCAAGACCACACTGGCCAAGGCCATCGCGCGGGAGCGCGGCGCCCGGTACGTGACGCTGGACGACCATCCCACGCTGGAGGCCGCGCTGGACGATCCGCCCGCCTTCATCCAAGGCCTGGGCAAGCTGGCCGTGATCGACGAGGTGCAGAACGCGCCCAACATCTTCCGGGCCATCAAAGCCAGCGTGGACCGCGACCGCAAGCCGGGGCGCTTCCTGCTCACCGGCAGCGCCAACGTGCTGGTGCTGCCCCGGCTGGGCGACTCACTGGCCGGGCGCATGGAGATCATCCCCCTCCACCCCTTCGCGCAGGACGAGCTGCACGGCCGGAAGAGCGGCTTCATCGACAAGGTGTTCGCCGCGCGGCCCCGGATGGCGGACCCCACCGTGCTCGAGCGGAGGAAGGTGGCCGCATTGGTGACGGCGGGCGGCTACCCCGAGGTGATGGCCCGGAAGGACGCCGCCCGGCGGAACGCCTGGTACGGCGCGTACATCACGAGCATCCTGCAACGGGACGTGCGCGACATCAGCAACATCACGGGCCTCACCGACCTGCCCCGGCTGCTCAACGCGCTGGCCGTACGCAGCAGCGGCCTGCTCAACATGGCCGACCTCTCGCGGACGCTGGACATACCCCACAGCACCCTGCGGCGCTACATGGCCCTGCTGGAGGCCACCTTCCTGAGCACGCCCCTGCCCGCATGGCACAGCCACCGGGGGAAGCGGTTGGTGAAGGCACCCAAACTGCACCTGGCCGACAGCGGCTTCGCGGCGCACCTCGCGGGCATCGACAGGCCGGCCGACATACTGGACAGCACAGCGTTCGGGCCGTTGCTGGAGACCTTCGTGGTGAACGAACTGCGGAAGATCGCCGGTTGGAGCAAGACGCGGGTGAAGCTGCACCACTTCCGCACCGAGGCCGGGCGGGAAGTGGACGTGGTGCTGGAGGACAACAAGGGCCGGATCGTGGGCATCGAGGTGAAGGCGGCCATGGCCGTGGGCAGCAGTGACGTGGCCGGGCTGAAGCACCTGCGGGAGACCGCCGGCGACAAGTGGCTGCGGGGCATCCTGCTGCACCCGGGGCTGGGCATCACGCCCTTCGCCAAGGACATCCACGCCGTGCCCGTGAGCGCATTGTGGGAATGGTAGATGGTGGGAATTTCGCCACGGCGTGGCGAAATTCCCACCACTTTGTTCCTCACAACCTCACCACCTCCGCATCGGCCAGTGCCTGATAGAGCTTCTTCTCCGTGGCTTCGCTGATGTTCACCAGCGGCAGGCGCATGTGATCGCCGCAGATGCCGAGGGCCTTCAGCACGTACTTGATGCCGCCGGGGTTGCCTTCGGTGAACAGCAGGTCGATGATCCCGAGCAGGCGAAGATGCTCCTTGCGCGCGGTGGCGAGATCGCCCTTCAACGCGGCCTGCACCAACGCGCTCGTTTCCGCAGGCAGCGCATTGCCCACCACGCTGATCACCCCCACACCGCCGATCGCGATGGCGGGCAGCGTGAGCGTGTCATCCCCGCTGATGAGCATGAAGTCCGCAGGCTTGTGCTTGAGGACCATGCCCATCTGGTCGAGGTCGCCGCTGGCCTCCTTGATGGCGATCACGTTCTTGAAGTCGCGCGCCAGGCGCAGGGTGGTGGCCGCTGCGATGTTGCTGCCGGTGCGGCCGGGCACGTTGTACAGGATGATGGGCCGCAGCGCCACCTGCGCGATGGCCTTGTAGTGCTGGTAGATGCCCTCCTGCGTGGGCTTGTTGTAGTACGGGCTCACGCTGAGGATGGCGTCCACGCCGTCCATCGCGAAGCTGTTGAGCGTGTCGATGACCTCGGCGGTGTTGTTGCCGCCCACGCCCAGCACCACGGGCACGCGGTTGCGCACGAAGGCGATGGTCTGCGCCAGCAGCTCGTGCTTCTCGTCCTTGGTGAGGGTGACGCTCTCGCCGGTGGTGCCCATGCTCACCACGTAGTCCACGCCACCGGCGATCTGGTGTTCGATGAGCTTTTCCAGCCCGGCGTAGTCGATGCCGCCGTTGGGCCGGAAGGGGGTGACGAGGGCGACACCGAGGCCGCGGAAACGGTTGTCCATGCGTGTATGCGTTGCTGGTGGGTTCAGTTCAGCACCGGTTCCGGCCTGGCGTTCACCATCAACAGGTAGTGATGCACCTGCTGGATCAGCTGTGGCAGGCTGTTGGCCCCGGCCATGTCGATCATGATGTCGAGGATGTGCTTGTTGCCGTCGCTGAGGCGGCCCACCTTGAGCCGCGACCGGCTGCGCGCCATCACGTACTGCACGGGCAGGCGGTCGGCCAGGGTGAGGTCGATCACGATGTCGTACTCCTCGGCCATGAAGTTCTGCACGGTGTTGCCCTGCGGGATGCGGTACCAGTTGAGGTCCTTGCGGGAAACGGCCTCGAAGTTCAGCCGGGGATGGAGGTAGTGGGGCAGCTCCTTCTCATCGGTGAAGCCCAGGGCCATGACCTGGCCGATCCCCAGCTCCTCCTTGATCCGCTTCACGTAGTTGCGCACGTGGACATGGGCGGTCTCATCCTCGGCCCGGTACACGATGCCGATCTTCCGGGCCTGGGCGATGTTGCGGGCCACCGGCTTGCGCTGCGGCAGCAGTTCCCGGCGCAGGCGGCGCATGCCCATCCATTCCTTGATGCGGTCCAGCGGTTTCATCCTTCGATCATGCGCATGAATTCGTCCTCGTCGATCACGGGCACCTGCAGCCGCTCGGCCTTGGCGCGTTTGGCGGGGCCCATGTCGGCACCGGCCACCACGTAGCTGGTCTTGCTGCTGATCGATCCGCTCACCTTGCCGCCGTTGTTCTCGATGGCCTCCTTGATCCCGTCGCGGCTGAAGTTGCGGAAAACGCCCGACACCACGAAGTTCAGTCCTTTCAACCGGTCGCCCGTCACCTTCACCTCGGCGGGGTCCAGGGCCATGCGCAGGCCGTATGCGCGCAGGCGTTCCACAATGGCGCGGTTGCCTTCCACGGCGAAGAAGTCCACGATGCTCGCCGCCAATACGGGCCCCACCTCATCGATCGCGGTGAGCTCCTCCACCGTCATGCCCATCAGCCGGTCGATGTCCACCACGGCGCGCGCCAGCTTCTTCGCCACGGTCTCGCCCACGTGCCGGATGCCGATGGCGAACAGCACGCGCTCGAAGGGCACCGCGCGGCTCTTGGCGATGCCCTCGATCACCTGCTGCGCGCTGCGTTCGCCCCAGCCCTTGCCCAAGGCGAGCAGTTGCTCCTTGCGCAGTTCGTACAGGTCGGCCACGTTGCCGATCAACTTCGCACGGAACAGTTCCTCCACGGTCTCGCCGCCCAGGCCTTCGATGTCCATCGCCTTGCGCGACACGAAGTGCTGGATGCGGCCGGTGATCTGCGGCGGGCAGGCATGCTCGTTGGGGCAGTAGTGCTGGGCCTCGCCTTCCAGCCGGACCAGCGGCGTGGCGCACTCGGGGCACAGCTCCGGGAACAGCACGGGCAGCGCATCGGCCGGACGTTGATCGGTGAGCACGCCCACGATCTTGGGGATGATCTCGCCGCCCTTCTCCACCTGCACGCTGTCGCCGATGTGCAGGCCCAGCTTCGCGATCTGGTCGGCATTGTGCAAACTGGCGCGCTTCACGGTGGTGCCCGCCAGCAGCACGGGCCCCAAATTGGCCACCGGGGTGATCGCGCCGGTGCGGCCCACCTGATAGGTCACTTCGTTGAGACGTGTCACGGCCTGCTCGGCCGCGAACTTGTAGGCGATGGCCCAGCGCGGGCTCTTGGCGGTGAGGCCGATCTCGTCCTGCACGTGCAGGTCGTCCACCTTGATCACCACGCCATCGGTCTCCACCTCCAGATCGCGGCGGTGCTTGTCCCAATGGTCGATGAAGGCCATGATGCCCTCCACGTCGGTGGCGCGTTCGATGAAGCGGCGCGCGGGGTCGGGCACCTTGAAGCCCCATGCGCCCGCCTGCCGGATGTTGTCGTAGTGGCTGCGCGTGGGCAGCTGATCGCCCTGCAGGGTGTAGATGAAGTTGGTGAGGCCGCGCTTGGCCACCTCCTTCGGGTCCTGCTGCTTGAGGGTGCCGGCGGCGGTGTTGCGCGGGTTGGCGTAAAGCTCCTCACCGGCCTCGGCACGTGCCGCGTTCAATGCCTTGAAGCGGTCCTTGGTGAAGAGGATCTCGCCGCGGGCCTCGAAGAGCTCCGGGAAATCACCGCGCAGGGTGAGCGGGATCGCGCGTACCGTGCGGATGTTGCCGGTGATCTCCTCCCCTTTCTCGCCATCGCCGCGGGTAACGCCGCGCAGCAGGCGGCCGTTCCCGTATGTGAGGCTGATGGCCACCCCGTCGTACTTCAGCTCCATGGCGTAGGTGACCTGTCCCACGGCACGCTCCACACGCGCCACGAACTCGGCCACTTCCTCCCGGGTGTACGCATTGCTCAGCGAGAGCATGGGCCAGCGATGGGCCACCGTGGGGAAGTGCTTGGTGATGTCGCCCCCGACCCGTTGCGTGGGGCTGTTGGCATCGGCGAGGTCGGGGTGCTGCGCCTCCAACTGCTCCAACTCCTTCATGAGGAAGTCGAACTGCTGGTCGCCGATCACGGGGTCGGCCAGCACGTAGTAGCGGTGGTTATGCTCCTCCAGTTCACGGGCCAGCTCCCGCATGCGTGCCTCCGCGCGTTCCCGGTCCATCATCGTACGGCGTGGATGAAACGGGGATGGCCGCTGAGGTCCGCGATCACGTCCACCGTGGTGAAGCCCATGCCTTCCAAGAGCGTCCCCACGGCCGGGGCGTGGATGTAATGCCCCTCGCACCAGAGCTGCCCCCCGGTGGGCAGGGCGGCTAGGGCCGATGCGGCGATGCGGCGGTGGAAGAGCAGCGGATCGGCATCGTCCACGAAGAGCGCGAGATGCGGCTCGTGCCGGCGCACCTGGTCGGCAAGGCCGTTCTCTTCTGAACGCGGCACGTACGGTGGATTGCTCACCACGAGGTCCGTTCCCACGGGCAGGATGAAGGCGGGATCGAGCACATCGGCCCGTGACCATTCCACCTCAAGCCCGTTGCGCATGCCATTGCGCCGGGCGATGGCCAATGCTTCCTCCGATACATCGATGCCGGTGACCTGCGCCGGTGGAAAGGCCCTCTTCAACGCGAGCGCGATGCAGCCGCTGCCCGTGCCGATGTCCACGATGCGTGACGGCCGGAAGGGCGAACGCACGATGCGGTCCACCAGTTCCTCGGTCTCCGGACGGGGGATCAGCACGCCGGGGGCCACCTCCAGCTCCATGCCGTGGAAATGCACCGTGCCCAGCACGTATTGCAGCGGTTCCCCGGCGGCCAGGCGCTTGATCGGGTCGTACACGCGCAGCAGTTCGCTCTCGCTCAGGGCCTGCTCGCGGCGCAGCTCCAGGGCGGCGGCATCCAGGCCCATGCGGGCATGGAACACGGCGCGGGCGATGGCACGGGCCTCGGCATCGGAATAGAACGGTGCCAGCTCGGTGCGGTAGAGCCCGAGCACGGTGGCGATGCGGTTGTCGGCGACGCGCATGGGATGTGCGCAAAAGTAGCGGCGGGGGCGCTGTGCCTGTTGGACGAGGACCATCGCCCCTCAGTCTCTTGGAGCTGCGGTCCCTATTGGAGGATCTTGAAAAGGTCTCACGCAGAGGCACGGAGAACGCAGAGACGTCCATCCCCGTGGGCGAGGTTCGGGGTCGTACTTCGCACGCCGTCGCCATCCGCGTGCCGCTGAAGCTTTAGCGGAGGCGCAAGCGCTCTGGCGTCGTGCGACCAAGGCCTTCTGCGAACACTTGCGCCAAAGCCGTCAGCATCGGCACGGTGAAGTTGTGTTCTCTGCGTTCTCCATGCCTCTGCGTGATCCATCCCCGCCATCATGCCGTTCGATCTTTTGCCATAAGAAGCGATGGCGTTGCTTGCCCGGGATGGGCCAACTTTGCCGCCCATGGCACCGCACGACACCTGGATGCAACGCGCCCTGCAACTGGCCCGGCTGGGTACCGGGGGCGTGGCGCCGAACCCGATGGTGGGCGCGGTGCTGGCGCAGGGTGAACGCATCCTCGCAGAAGGCTGGCACAAGATGCCGGGTGGGCCTCACGCGGAAGTGGAATGCCTGCACGCCTTTGGTGAAGACCCGGTCCCCGCCGACGCCATCATGTACGTGACGCTGGAACCCTGCACGCATCACGGCCGCACCCCACCCTGCGCCGATCTGCTGATCGCCCGTGGCGTGAAGCGCGTGGTGGTGGCGCACGCCGATCCCTTTCCGCAAGTGGCGGGACAGGGGATCCAACGCCTGCGCGATGCGGGCATCGAAGTGACCGTCGGTGCCTGCGCGGACGAAGCGCGCTGGACCAACCGCCGCTTCCTCACCAGCGTGCAGCATGGCCGGCCGTACATCATCCTGAAGTGGGCGCGGAGCGCTGATGGCTTCCTTGACCGCCACCCGCGTGACGGGCGCAACGTGCAGCGGATCGGTTCCGCCGAAAGCGACCTGCACGTGCATCGCTGGCGCAGCGAGGAACAGGCGATCATGGTGGGAAGCAACACGGTGATCAATGACGACCCCGCGCTCACCGTGCGCCATGTGGCCGGGCGTTCGCCCCTGCGCACGGTGCTGGACCGCGGCGGCCGCACGCCTGCCGGATCGCAGGTGTTCAATACCGATGCCCCCACCCTGCTCTTCACCGGCGCACCGCGCGCAGACGTACCGGCGGAACAGTTCGTCCTCGGCCCGGACGATGATCCGCTGCCACGCCTGATGGATGAGTGGCATCGCCGCCACGTACGTTCCGTGTTGGTCGAAGGCGGCGCGACCCTGCTGCGTCAGTTCCTGCAACGTGGCCTGTGGGACGAGGCCCGTGTGATCCACGGCACACCGGTGTTCGGCCAGGGCACGCCGGCCCCGCCGCTACCGCTCATGCCGGTGCGCTCCTTCGCCAGCGGCCCCGACCACGTGCATCTGTACCTCCACCACGGCTCCTCCACGGCCGGCACCGTACCGCACCCCGCATGGCCCTGGTGATCGCCGCCGCCTTCTTCATGGCGGTGCTCTTCCTCCTGTTCAAGGTCTTCGACCGGCGCCAGGTGCCGCTGCTACCGGCCATCGTGGTGAACTACCTGGTGGCCTTCGGATGCGGCAGCCTGGTGGCGGCGCCGTGGCGGGCGGGCGATCTCTCCGCACTGTGGATGCCCGCGGCCGTGCTGGGCTTCCTGTTCATCACCATCTTCCGGCTCACCGGCCTCAGCACCCGGCGTGCGGGCGTGGCCTCCACCACGGTGGCCAGCAAATTGAGCCTGGTGCTCACCGTGCTCTTCGCCGTGGTGTTCTATGGCGACCGGCCGGGCGTGTTCGGTTGGACGGGCATCGTGCTGGCGCTGGCCGGCGTGGTGCTCTCATCACCGCGCAGCAACGGCACCGTATCACGCACGCTGCTCGTGCTGCCCCTCACGCTCTTCCTGGGCAACGCGGCGATCGACATCCTGATCAACTGGACGCAGCGCACGCACCTCACACCGGACACCGAGGCGGTGTTCCCCACCCTGGCCTTCGCCTTCGCGGGCGTGCTGGGCCTGCTGTGGACGAGCGCCACCAAGGACCGCGACGGCTTCGGGCGGCCCGCCACGTGGGTCGGCGGCGCGGTGCTGGGCGCGGTGAACTACATCGCGCTGTACTACCTGGTGAAGGCCCTTGCCAACAGCGGACTGGCGCCGAGCGCGGTGTACCCGTTGGTCAACATCGGCGTGATCCTCTTCGGCACGGGCCTGTCCATGCTGCTGTTCCGCGAGCGGCCGGTGCGCCTGCAACAGACGGGCATCGCCTGCGCGGTGGTGGCGCTGGTGCTGATCATCCTGGGCACGCGATGAGCACCGACCGCTACCGTACCCTGGCCGGCGAAGGGCACGGCCAACTGCGCGAGAAGGCGAGCCGCTTCATCGGTGCGGCCTTCCCCATGGGCGATGAGGACGACTTCAAGCAGCGGCTGCAGGCACTGGTGAAGGAGCACCATGGCGCGCGCCACTTCTGCTACGCATGGGTGCTGGGCGATGCGGGCGAACGGCACCGCGCCAACGATGCGGGCGAGCCGGCGGGCACGGCGGGCCGGCCGATCCTGAACCGCGCGCAGGCGTTGGGCCTCACGTATTGCGGCGTGGTCGTGGTGCGCTACTTCGGCGGCACCCTGCTGGGCAAACCGGGGCTGGTGCGGGCCTACGGCGAGGCGGCCGCCCTGGCGTTGGAGGCCGCGCCGGTGAAGGAAGTGGTGGCGCGCGGCACGGTGGTGGTCACATGCACCTATGCGCAGATGGAACCGGTGCGCAACGCCGTGCTGGGCATGGAGGGCGAGGTGCTGGGGATGGACCTGAGCGACACATGCCGGTTGACGCTGGCGATCCCGCACGGGCGGATCGACGGGCTGCTGGGAACATGGCGCGCGCAGGGCATCGTGGCCGAGCGCGCCGATCACTTGAAGTAGGGCGCGAGCGCATCGACCAGGGGCCGCGGCGCACGGCGCGGGCGCATGGTGGTGGCATCGACGAACACCAACGTGGTCGCGGCTTCCGTGAGCAGATCGCCCGCCTCGTTGAACAGCTCGTAGCGGAACACGATGCGCGCGGACGGCGGCTCCACGATGGTGGTGCGCACGGTCACCAGGTCGTCGTAGCGCGCGGGGCCATGGTAGCGCACCTGCATGTCGCGCACGGGCAGCATCACACCCTCCTCCTCCAGCCGGCGGTAGGGGAAGCCCAGCGCGCGCAGGGCCTCCACACGGCCCACCTCGAAGATGGAGGGGTAGTCGCCGTAGTACATGAAGCCCATCTGGTCGGTCTCGCCATAGCGCACGCGCAACTGGTGATCATGGGTGTACATGGCGCGCCAATATAGCCCCGTCGGGGGGTGCGCGCGTTGTTGTGGAGCGGTGCCCGGGGGCGTACCTTCGAGGCCGTTCATCGCAATTGTTGAAGACCCGACACCATGCCCCGCACGCACCGCCCGACCCTTCGCCCGAAAAGGCATGCGCACGATGGCCCGCAGGTGGACAGTATACGCGATCAGCCCTTGCCCCGCAAGGGTTCCGGCGGGCCATCACGCATGTGGCCGGCATGTAAATTTTTCCTTTCCGGCAAGAGGCCCCCGCATTTTTTTGTTCACTTCTTTCGGTCCATATTTGCCCCCCGTTACGTGGCTTGTCAAACCATCCGTTCGACCGCCCCGAACACCGCCGCCTCCGTCCAACCCCCCACCCACCGAACCCATCCATGAAGAAGGACCACGAGAGGATCTGGGAACGGTGCCTGAGCGTGATCCGGGACAATGTCACGCCGCAGAGCTTCAAGACCTGGTTCGAGCCGATCAGGGCGATGAAGTTGCGGGACAATGTCCTGACGATCCAGGTACCGTCGCAGTTCTTCTATGAATGGCTTGAAGAACACTACATCGGACTGCTGAAGAAGATCATCAAG